>JANOFA010000501.1:0-13770 GCA_031413355.1 Gemmatimonadota bacterium
GAACTGGTCGATGCTGCCGATCAGCGCGCACGTATGGAAAACCAGGCCCGCCAGCGTGACTACGACGACGAAGCGATGGTCGTCGATCACGATTATCTGCGCGCATTGGAATACGGGCTTGCTCCGACGGGCGGCCTCGGCATCGGCGTCGACCGGCTGATCATGCTGCTGGCGGACCAGAATTCGATCCGGGATGTCATCCTGTTTCCCGCAATGCGGCGGGAGGAGTAGTGGCGGTGGGTCGCGGTACGGCGGGCGCTGGTTTCCGGGAGCTGTTGCGCTGGCCGTCTCGACTGGAGCGCGATATCGCCCTGCGCTACCTCAAGAGCCGGCGTGCCTCGGGACGGGTATCGCTGATCACCGCGATCTCGACCGGTGGTGTCGCCGTCGGAGTCTGCGCGCTGATCGTGGTTCTCGGCGTCATGAACGGGCTGCGCAACGACCTGCGGGAACGCATCCTCGTCGCCAACCCGCATCTGCGCATCCTGACCTACGGCAACGGCCTTCGGCTGGACAACTGGCGCGAGCTGATGGCGGAAGTTCGCAAGGAACCCGGGGTGATCACGGTGGCACCCGAGGTCCTGAGCCAGTCGGTGCTGTCGGCCGGGGCGGACTACGCCGAGGGGGTGAATGTGCTCGGGTTCGACCCCGACACCGGTGCCGCATCGGTCACGACCCTGCCGCAGTCCATCACCCGCGGCGATCTCCGTTTTCTGACCGACCGGGATGATGTCGACGGTGGCATCATCCTTGGCAGCCGGCTGGCGGAACGGATGACGGTCTATCCCGGCGATGTCGTCACGCTGGTGCCGGCCAAGCCGCCCGAGATCAACCGTGCGCTCGGTGTCGGCGTGCCGCGGTACTGGCGCTTCGAGGTGACCGGGCTGTTCACTACGGGGATGTTCCTCTACGACAATCAGTTCGTGGTCATTTCACGCGAAGCGGCGCAGCGCTTCACCGGGCTGGGCGATGCGGTCAGCGGCCTCGAAGTGCGCCTGGCCGATCCGTGGCAGGCGCCGGCGATCGGCAAGCGGATCGAGGAACGGCTGGGGTATCCCTACCGGTCGCTCGACTGGCAGACACAGAACTCGACGCTCTTCAGTGCGCTGGAACTCGAGAAGCTGGCGATGGGCCTGATCATCTTCTTCATCATGGTCGTCGCGGCGTTCAACATCGTCGGCACGCTCACGATGGTCGTGGCGGAGAAGACCCGGGAAATCGGCATCCTGCAGGCCATGGGCCTGGCCCGGGGAGCCATCGCCCGGATCTTCCTGGTCCAGGGGGCGGTGATCGGCTCGGTCGGCGTGGGGGTCGGGCTCGTGGTCGGCCTCGCGATCGCCATCAGCGTGGACCGGGGGCAATGGATCCGAATCAATCCTGGCGTGTATTTCATTGATCACCTCCCACTGCGGGTGGAAGCGCTCGACGTCGTGATCGTCGTGCTGGTGAGCCTGCTCCTGACCGTGGTTGCGACCATCCATCCCTCGCGCGCCGCCTCCCGGTTCGAGCCGGTGGATGCGATCCGTCACGAATGAGCGCCGTGTTGCGGGCCGAGGCGGTCGGCAAGACCTACGTCGGGGGCGACGGTCGTGAGCTCCCGATCCTCACTGATGTGAATTTCGAGGTGGCGGCGGGCGAGTTTGTCGCGATCGTGGGAGCCAGCGGGGCGGGGAAGAGCACGCTGTTGCACCTGCTGGGCGCGCTCGACCGCCCAACGACCGGTCGGATTGCGCTTGACGGCGTGGAATACGCCAGTTGCGACAACACCGCCCTCGAGCGGATCCGCAACCGGCAGCTCGGTTTCGTGTTCCAGTTTCATCACCTGCTGCGCGACTTCACTGCGCTGGAAAATGTGATGCTGCCGATGCGCATCGGAGGGACGAGCACCGACGCCGCGGAAGCCCGTGCCCGCGAACTGCTCACCCAGGTCGGGCTGGCGGATCGGGTGCAGCACCGGCCGCAGCAGCTTTCCGGTGGTGAACAGCAGCGAGTCGCGGTGGCACGGGCGCTGGCCAACGAGCCACGGGTCGTGCTGGCCGACGAGCCCTCTGGTAATCTGGACCATCTGCAGAGTGACCGGCTACATGATCTGCTGGGCGGTCTGGCGCGGGACTTCGAGACGGCCCTCGTCGTGGTGACCCACAATCGGGCGCTGGCCGCGCGGGCGGACCGGGTGCTCGCCGTCGAGGGTGGCCAGCTGGTTCCGGTCGATCGGGTGGAGGTGGGGGACTGATGCGGTGCGACCAGTGTCATGAACGGGACGCGGTGGTGCACCTGACCCAGATCGCGCAGGATCAGGTCGTGACCCTGCATCTGTGCGAAAAGTGCGCGGCCGAGAAGGGCGTCGAGAGCGGCGCCGCGGTGGGCAAGTCCCCGGTCGGACAATTCCTGGCGACGATGGGAAAGGGGATGGAGGCCGGTGGCGTGATGCCGGGAGCGGCCTCCGGCGAGCGCTGCCCGGGTTGCGGCGCGACCCTGAGCGATTTCCGGGAATCAGGTCGGCTGGGATGCGCCACCTGTTACCGCACCTTCGAAACGTCGCTCCGCGATCTGCTGCGCCGGCTGCACGGTTCCAGTCGCCATATCGGCGAGCGCTACCTGCCACCGGGAAATGCGCCGGCCCCGCCGGACGACGCTGCCATCCAGCTCCGTCAACAACTGCGGCTGGCGGTCGATACTGAAGACTTCGAACTCGCCGCCGAACTGCGTGACCGCCTGCGGACCGTGGAGGGGGAGGCATGATCGACCTGAGCCTGCTGCCCGACGGGGGCATGGCCTGGCTGGACGGGAGCGGGCCGGAGAGCCACCTCGTGCTGTCCACCCGGATCCGGCTGGCGCGGAACCTCTCCAGCCACCCGTTCACCCCCCGCTCGACTGCGGCGGACCGGGAGGGGGTGCTGGCCGACGTGGTCGCGGTCGCCCGGGAAACCGTCTCCCTGCGGAATGCGATCACCTTCCGGCTGGCGGACCTGGAGCGGACTGACCGCCAGCTGCTGCACGAGCGGCACCTGGTGAGCAAGGAATTGGCGGCGCTGGGCGAGCCGGGAACGGTCCGCGCCGGGGCGGCGCTGCTGGTGCAGGACCGGTCCGGGGTGATGCTGAATGAGGAGGATCATCTGCGGATCCAGGGGCTCCGATCGGGCTTCGCGCTGGAGGCGGCCTACGCCGATGTCGACCGCGTGGACACTGAACTGGGACAACGACTTCCCTTCGCTTTTCATCCGGAGTTCGGTTACCTTACCTCGTGTCCGACCAACGTCGGAACCGGGCTCCGTGCATCGGTGCTTATCCACTTGCCGGGCTTGGTGTTGACCAAGGAAATCTCGAAAGTTCTGCAGGGTCTGGCGCAGGTGGGTCTGACGTTCCGCGGCCTGTACGGCGAGGGCAGCGAAGTGGTCGGCAATTTCTTCCAGTTGTCCAACCAGACGACCCTGGGAAAATCGGAGCAGGAGCTGCTCGACCACCTCGGCAAGATGGTGCGCCAGGTGATCGCCTACGAAGAGCAGGCCCGGCAGGTCTTGCTGCGGGATGTGCCGACGATCATCGAAGACAAGGTCTGGCGGGCGTACGGTCTGCTGCGCTACGCCAGGACGCTGTCGTTCGACGAGACGATGAACCTGCTGTCGGGTGTGCGCCTCGGTGTCGGCCTGGGACTGATCGAACAGGTGGGACTGTATACGCTCAACAAGTTGCTGGTCCACACCCAGCCGGCGCACCTGGCCGCGCTTGAGGGGATCCGGCCCGACGATCCGGAACTGAATGTGCGCCGCGCGCATTACGTGCGCGGCCTGCTGGCTGACGAAACTGGACGCCGAGGCTAGGCACCATGAACGGGTACAACTTCACCGACCGTGTGCGGAAGGTTCTGCAGATGGCTCGCGAGGAAGCGGCCCGGCTGCACCACGAATACGTGGGAACCGAGCACATCCTTCTGGGACTCATTCGCGAGGGCGAGGGCGTGGCTGCGGCGGTGCTGCAGAACCTGAACGTCGACCTCGAGGAAATTCAGCAGAAAATCGAAGAGACCGTCAAGAAGGGGAAGGCCGCCGCGGCGACCGGCCCTGACTTGCCGTATACGTCGCGCGCCAAGAAGGTGCTCGAACTCGCCATGACCGAGGCGCGCGAGCTCAATCACAGCTACGTGGGCACCGAGCACCTCCTGCTCGGCCTGCTGCGCGAAGAAAAGGGCATTGCTGCACAGGTGCTGACCGACGCCGGTGTGAATCTGGAGCAGAGCCGGGCCGAGACGCTGCGGCTGCTGGGCAGCGACATGCCCCAGACCCAGCCACCGGCCACGTCGCCCACTCCGGCCGCCGCGCCCAAGTCCGAGAAGAAGTCCAAGACCCCCGCCCTGGATCACTTCTGCCGCGATCTGACCCAGCTCGCCGCGGAGGGCCAGCTTGACCCGACCATCGGCCGGGCCAAGGAGATCGAGCGGGTCATGGAGATTCTCGCCCGCCGCAAGAAGAACAACCCGGTGCTCATCGGTGAGCCGGGTGTGGGCAAGACCGCGATCGTCGAGGGCCTGGCCCTGATGATCGCCAACAGCCTCTGCCCCGATGTGCTCAAGGATCACCGGGTGCTCTCGCTCGACATGGCGGCCGTGATCGCGGGGACGAAATATCGCGGCCAGTTCGAGGAGCGGCTCAAGGCGGTCATGAACGAGATCGCCCAGAACAAGCAGATCATCCTCTTCATCGATGAGTTGCACACCCTGGTGGGTGCGGGCGCGGCGGAAGGGGCCATCGACGCCTCGAACATGCTCAAGCCGGCGCTGGCGCGGGGCGAGCTGCAGTGCGTCGGTGCCTCGACGTTGAACGAGTACCGCAAGTACATCGAAAAGGACGGCGCGCTCGAGCGGCGGTTCCAGACCGTCCTGGTCGATCCGCCTTCGATCCCCGAGACGATCGAAATCCTCAAGGGGCTGCGCAAGAAGTACGAGGACCATCACCGGATCATCATCCCGGACGAGACCCTCGAGGCGGCGGCCAAGCTGTCGGAGCGCTACATCACCGACCGGTTCCTGCCGGACAAGGCCATCGACGTGATCGATGAAGCGGGCGCACGGGCCCGGCTGGCCTCGCAGGTGCCGCCGGCGGAAGTCGCGGCACTGAAGGCGGATCTGGAAAAGGTGAACCTGGACAAGGAAGATGCGGTCCGGGACCAGAACTTCGAGCGGGCGGCCGCGCTGCGCGACAAGGAGCGCGATCTCCAGACCCAGATCCGGCTCAAGCAGGAGGAGTGGGAGAAGGAACGGCAGACCCGGCGTCCGGTGATCGGCGAGGAGGAGGTATCCTTCATCGTCTCGCGGTGGACCGGCATCCCCGTCACCCGGCTGCAGGAGCAGGAGGCCTCGCGCCTGCTGCGGATGGAGGACGAGCTGCATCTGAGCGTGGTCGGTCAGGATGAGGCCATCAAGGCGATCTCGCGCGCGATCCGTCGCTCGCGGGCCGGGCTCAAGGACCCGAATCATCCAATCGGCTCGTTCATCTTCTGCGGCCCGACTGGCGTGGGCAAGACCGAGCTGGCCCGCTCGCTGGCCAAGTTCCTGTTTGCCGACGCCTCCGCCCTCATCCGGGTGGACATGTCGGAGTACATGGAAAAGTTCTCGGTGAGCCGCCTGATCGGGGCGCCACCGGGCTATGTGGGCTACGAGGACAGCGGCACACTCACGAAGGCGATCCGCCGGAAGCCCTACTCCGTCGTCCTCCTGGACGAGATCGAGAAGGCGCATCCGGATGTGTTCAACATCCTGCTGCAGGTGCTGGATGAGGGACATCTGACCGACAACTACGGCCGGATGATCGACTTCAAGAATACCGTCGTGATCATGACATCCAACGTCGGGGCCCGCGACATCATGCAGGGCAAGACGCTGGGCTTCCACGGCCAGGACTTCAAGACTTCGTTCGACAAGTTGCAGGAGAAGATCAAGGACGAGATCCAGAAGGTATTCAATCCGGAGTTCCTGAACCGGATCGATGATGTCATCGTCTTCCACCCGCTGGACAAGGAACATATCGCCCAGATCGTGGGCATCCTGCTCAAGGAAGTGCAGAAGCGGGTGGGCGACGAAGCGCTCCGCCTCACACCGGCTGCGACCGAATTTCTGGTGGAGCATGGGTACGACCAGAACTATGGTGCCCGGCCGCTGAAGCGGGCCATCCAGAAGTACATCGAAGATCCGCTGAGCGAAAAGATCCTCCTCGGGGAGTTTACCCGGACCGAGGAGATCGAGGTGGATGTGGCCCCTGAGGGGGACCGCCTCGCCTTCCGCGCGCTGACCGGGTCCACCAAGTCCTGACCCTCCTGCCCGCGGTACCTCCTCCGAGGCACCGCGGGATCCCCGCCTAATGCGACTCTGGCACGCCTCGACCTTCGCCCTGACCTTCGGGTGTCTTGCGATTCAGCCCCTGCGGGCCCAGCAGGACGCGCCGGTTGCGCCTCCCTCCCCCGTCGTGGACAGCGTGGCAGTGGAGGGCAACACGCGGCTGACCGCCGCCCAGATCCTGGGGACGGCGGGTGTGCCGCTGGGGCAGCCCACCAACTACCGGGATCTGCAGCGTGGTCTCATCGCCCTGTTCAAGACCGGCCAGTTCGATGCCGTCAGTATTCGCCAGGCCGACGACACCACGGGGCGGGTGATCCTGGTCATTCAAGTCACCGAACGACCGATCCTGACCCGTTGGGCGGTGAAGGGTGTCGACCGCCTGTCGGAAGGCAAGGTCAAGGAACGGGTCAAGCTCCTCGACGGCCGGCCGATCGATCGGGCCGCGGTGGAGCGGGCGCGCGGCGCGATCGATTCGCTGTATCGGGCGCAGGGCTATTACGCTGCATCAGTCAAGGTGATCGAAACCGCGCCCGGACCGGCGCAGATCGGGATTGCCTTTGATGTGAATGAGGGCAGCCGGGTCGCGATCAGCCAGATCCGGGTCGACGGCAATGAGAAATACCGGGACTAGGCGGTGGTGAAGCACATGGCCACGCAGCCGGAGGGGTTCTTCTGGTGGAAACGCGGCCGGCTCGACGACGACGTGCTGCAGCAGGATATCCGGGAGCGACTGCCAGCCTGGTACGGGACCAACGGGTACATCGACTTCCAGGTGCGGCACGATTCCATCTCGGTCGATTCGTCGACCGGGAAGGCCACGCTGCATCTTGCTGTCGAAGAGGGTCGGAGCTACAGGGTGGGCACATTCCAGATGAGCGGAAACCGCCGGTTCAGCTCGGAAGACCTCACCGCGCTCTATCCGTTCGGGACGGACGGGGGAGCGGGCCAGCCGTTCAACAGCACCGAGTGGGAGAAGGCCACCGAGAACGTCCAGACACTCTACAGCAACAACGGCTACATCTACGCCCAGGTGGTGCCCGAGGAAACCCGTCGCACGGGTCCGGATGGCAGCCCGCTGATCGACCTGCAGTGGAGCGTCCGCGAGGGCGCACCGGCGACGATCAACAAGATCAACATCGTGGGCAACGATGTCACCCACGAGCGGGTGATCCGCGAGGCAATCGTGCTGGTTCCCGGGGAGCTGTTCAACCGCGACCGGCTGATCCAGAGCTATCGCAACATCGCCAACCTCGGCTTCTTCCAGCAGGCCATGCCGTTTCCTGACATCCAGCCGACCGACAACGGCGTGGATGTCGACATCACATTCCGGGTCGAGGAGCGCCGCACTGGCAACATCAATTTCGGCGCCTCGCTGGGACAGGGTACCGGTCTCGGTGGCTTCCTCGGACTGGAAGAGCCCAACCTCTTTGGCCGGGGTAAACGCGGCAAGCTGCAATGGCAGTTCGGGCAGAACATCAACGACTTTACGCTGAGTTATACCGATCCCGCCATCCGGGAAAGCCGGACCTCCGGGACGATCTCGCTGTTCAACTCGCGCCAGCGATTCACCGTCGGTGACCTTGGCCGCCGCCGCCAGATCGGTGGCAACCTGCAGCTCGGCTTTCCGCTGTTCGGTTCCCGTCTGACGCGAGTCTTTGCGTCCTACGGATTGCAGCAGATCAAGTTCACCGGTGGCTCGGCCGATTTGCGGGCCCGCTTCCGGTGTTCCAACTGCACCCGGTCTACCGTCGGTGCCAGCCTGGTACGCGATACCCGATTCGGACTGCCATTCGCCACCGGCGGCGCCCTGACGAATGTCTCGCTGGAGTTCAACGGCGGTCCACTCGGCGGCACAGGCAATTACCGGAAACTCGATTTCGAGGGCCGCTACTACGCGCCCCTCGGCACGTTGGGCGGGAACGAACAGCTGGGGAGCGGAATCCAGTTCGTGCTCGGCCTGACGGCCAAGAGCGGTTTCATCTTTGGCGACGCCGGGCCGTTCTTTACCGAGTTGTACTCGCTGGGCGGTACCCAGTTCGGCATCCCGCTCCGTGGATACGAGGAGTTCTCCATCACGCCGAACGGATTCGACCCCTCCGCCGGCGGGAGTGCGGCGGCCGGTGTCGATGCCTTCGGCAAGTCCTACGCGGCGTTTACGCTCGAGGCCGGTGCCCGGTTGAGCCAGTCGCTCTATGCCAGCGCCTTTTTCGATGCCGGCAATGTGTTTCGCACCGCAAGGCAGTATGACCCCAGCCGGCTCTACCGCGGTGCTGGTTTCGGCGTCGCCGTCGTCTCTCCACTCGGGCCCATCGGCATCGACCTCGGCTACGGTTTCGACCGGGTGACGCGGAATGGGGACCCGAACCCGGGATGGAAGCTGCATTTCAAGCTCGGCCAATTCTTCTAGGTCGGGTATCACCCTCCTGCAGGGAGTTCGCGATGGTCCGTCGTTTGTTCGGCCAGTCTCTGTTGCTCGGGTTCGCGCTGGTCCTCGCTCCGGTCCTGCTGTCCGCCCAGCAGGCCGGCACCAAATTCGGGTACATCAACGCGCGTGCGGTGCTGCTCGCCACCCCCGGATTCGCCCAGGCGGAATCCACCTACAACCGTGAGCTGGTCGGGTTCCGGACCGAGGTGGAACGGCTCCAGACATCGCTGGACTCCGCGGCGGCGGATTTCGAACAGAAGTCGGTGATGCTCTCCGCCACCGCCAAGACGGCCCGCCGGCGGGATCTCGAGGAACAGCGGACGAGACTGGAGGCCCGCGCAAAGGAACTGCAGGAGAAGGCGGGTCAGCGCGAACAGGATCTGCTCTCCCCGATCCACAACCGAGTCAACCTGGCGATCGAGGCGGTGCGGGCTGACGGCAGCTACGCGATCATCTTTGATGTCAGCGCCAACGACGGATTGATCGTCGCGGCGGACAAGTCGCTCGATCTCACCGAAAAAGTGCTCGACAAGATGAAGGCCCGGCCCTGAGCCCCGAGTGCCGCGACTCTCCTTCAGCGCCGCGGCGCTCGCAGCTCGACTGGGCGGCCGGCTCGTCGGTGAAGGCGGAGTGGTGGTGTCCCACCTGGTTCCGCTCGACCGGGCAGGACCGACCGACCTGAGTTTTCTCATCTCGCCCCGGTACCTGACCGCCTTTCGTCACAGTATGGCGGGGGCGGTCATTGTCTCGGAATCGGTGCCGGTGACGAGTGAGGGCCCGGCCACCCGGATCATGGTGCGCGATGCCGAGCGGGCACTTGCGGCGGCGGCGGAGGTGTTCCAGCCGCCCTCGATGACGCCTGAAGGTGTGGATCCGGATGCGCGCATCGCAGCGGATGTCGTGTGCGGGCCCGGCGCTCATGTCGGGCCCTTTGCCGTGGTGGAGGCCGGTGCGCGGCTCGGCGCGCGCACCCAGGTGGGAGCCGGCGCATGGCTCGCGGCCGGCTTCTGCTGCGG
Organism: Gemmatimonadota bacterium; assembly: GCA_031413355.1. GTDB lineage: Bacteria > Gemmatimonadota > Gemmatimonadetes > Gemmatimonadales > GWC2-71-9 > JADJOM01. The sequence goes on from JANOFA010000501.1 coordinate 9,773, forward strand.
CGAGGATTGTCTGATCGGTCCGCACGTCGCATGCTACCCGGGGACGGTGCTCGGGTCGCGCGTGGTCCTCAAGGCGGGGGCGGTGATTGGCGGGCCGGGTTTTCGCTTCGTCCGTGGCGGGGCCGGGCACGGCCGCCTGCCGCATCTCGGCCGGTGCGTGCTCGAGGATGACGTCGAGGTGGGATCGGGGAGCTGTATCGATCGCGGCGGCTTCGAGGACACCGTGATCGGGCGGGGGACGAAGATCGACAACCTGGTGCAGGTCGGGCATAACGTCCGCCTGGGTGAGCACTGCCTGGTGATGGCGATGAGCGGGATTGCCGGCAGTTGTCGGATCGGGAATGATGTGACGATCGCAGGGGGGGTGGGAATCGCCGATCACGTCACGGTCGGGGATGGCGCGACCATCGGGGCGAAGAGCGTGGTGTTCGGTCCAGGCGTCGTGCCGGCCGGGGCGGTCGTCAGCGGCTATCCGGCACGACCGCACCGGCTCTTCCTCCGGGCGCAGGCGACCCTCTATCGGCTCGCGGCGCGTGCGGCAGACGATCGCGCGAACCGCTGAGCTGATGGGGATCGGGCTCCACACCGGTCGCGCGGTGCACCTGCGCCTGGTGCCGGGCATGCCGGGGCAGGGAATCGTGTTCCGGCGGACGGATCAGCCGTTCATGCAAGCCACGCCAGCGGTTCTTGACCAGGTGACCGGAACCGACCGGCGCACGGTGCTTGGAAGCGGACCCGGCAGCATCGCGACCGTCGAGCATCTTCTTGCGGCGGTTGCCGCGGCGGAGATCGATGACCTGATGGTTGAGGTCGATGGCGCCGAGCTGCCGATCATGGATGGATCATTCGCACCGTTCGTCGCGCTGCTGCAGGAGGCCGGCACTGCGCAGCGGCTCATGCCGCGCCGATGGCTGCGGCTGGACCGCGGGTTCGAGGTGAGGGACGGTGAATCGCGCTACCGGGTGGAGCCCGCTCCAGGTCTCCACCTCGAGGCCATCCTCGAGTATCACGAGCCGGTGATCGGCCGGCAGCGTGCCGAACTGACGGTGACCACCGACGCGTTTGGGCGGGAGTGCGCCGCGGCGCGGACCTACGGATTCGAGGCGGAGGTGGCGCCGCTCCGGGACCGCGGTCTGCTCGCCGGGGCCTCCCTCGACAGCGCCATTCTCTGCTCCGCGACGGCGGTCCTGAACACGAAGCTCCGCTGGCCGAATGAATTCGCCCGGCACAAACTGGGGGACCTGCTGGGCGATCTGGCGCTCCTCGGCGTCCGGCCACAGGTGCGGATCACCGCTGAGCGGCCCAGTCACCGAGGCAACCTGACCTGCATGCGGGCACTGGCTCGCGCAGGCCGTATCGAGGAGGACGGATGATCGACATCGTGAAAATCATGGAATCGCTGCCGCACCGGTATCCATTCCTCCTCGTGGACCGGATCCTCGAGGTCGAGGGCACCACACGCATCGTGGGCCTGAAGAACGTCACGATCAATGAGCCATTTTTTCAGGGGCATTTCCCCGGTCACCCGATCATGCCTGGTGTGCTGATTGTCGAGGCGATGGCTCAGACCGGCGGTCTCCTGCTGATGGGGCAGGTCCCGGACCGGGAGAAGAAGGTGGTCTATTTCATGTCGCTCGACAACGTGAAGTTCCGGCGCCCGGTGGTTCCTGGCGACCAGCTGCGGATGGAGATCGAGATGCTCCAGTTCCGCGGCAAGATCGCCAAGATGAAGGGCGTGGCGCTGGTGGATGGCCAGGTGGCCACCGAAGCGGAAATGATGGCGTGCGTGGTGGACCGGTGACGCTGGCAGTCCACCCGACCGCCGTCATCGACGCCGACGCCGAGCTGGGCGAGGACGTCGACGTGGGGCCATACGCCGTGGTCGGGCCGGGTGTCGTGATTGGCGACGGGACGCGGCTCGGCGCGCACGTGGTGCTGGAGCGCAATGTGCAGCTCGGTGCCGGCGTCGTCATCGGTGCGGGGGCCGTGCTCGGCGCCGATCCGCAGGACCTGAAATATCGGGGTGAGCCGACGCTGGTGACGGTGGGTCCGCGCACGGTCATTCGTGAGCACAGCACCGTCAACCGCGGCACCAGCGAGACAGGCCTCACCGTTATCGGTGCCGACTGCTTCCTGATGACCTACGTGCATGTCGCCCACGATTGCCGGGTGGGCGACGGGGTCACGATTGCCAACGCGACCCAGCTGTCCGGGCATGTGACCGTCGAGGATGGGGTGACCCTCAGCGGGCTGATCGCCGTCCACCAGTTTGTCACCATCGGTACCCGCGCGTTTGTCGGGGGGGCCTCCCGCATTCCGCAGGATATTCCCCCCTATGTGAAGGCCGTCGGCAATCCGGTACGGCTCTTCGGTTTGAATACGATCGGGCTCACTCGCGCCGGCATGGACAGTGCAACGCTGGCCCAACTCAAACACGCCTACCGGCTGCTGTTCAATGCCGCCATTTCGCGAGCGGAAGCGGTGGCGCGACTCCAGGACGCCGCTGACCGCACGCCGGAGGTGGCGCGGCTCGTGGCGTTCGTTACCACTGCGCGGCGCGGCGTCCCAGCATGAACCGGCGTCTCCCTGTCGGCGTGATTGGCGTCGGTGTGCTCGGCTGGCATCACGCACGCCACCTCGCCGCCATGCCGGATGTCGACCTCGTCGGGGTGTACGATATCCGCCCCGAGCGGACCCGGCATGTCGCGGAGCTACTCGGCACTCGCGCCTGTCGTTCGCGGGAAGAACTGCTCGGCCGGGCCCGGGCGGTCACCGTTGCGGTGCCCACCGCGAACCATGGCGAGGTGGGGCTGGCAGTGCTCCAGGCCGGTCGCCCCCTCCTCATGGAAAAGCCGCTCGCGGCGACGCTGGCCGAGGCGGATGCGCTGATCGTGACTGCGGCACGGGAGGGAGTCATTCTCCATGTTGGCCACATCGAGCGGTTCAATCGAGCGCTGCGCGGGGCCGAGCCGTTTCTCAATCGACCGCTGTTCATCGAGGGCGAACGACTGGCGCCGTTCCAGCCGCGCGGGACCGATGTCCCTGTGGTGCTCGATCTGATGATCCACGATCTCGACCTTATCCTCCACCTGGCCGGCGGCGCGCTGCTGGAGGCTGTTGATGTGCGGGCGAACGGCGCCGCCGTGCTCTCGGAGCATCTGGACGTCGCCCACGCCCATGTCGCGTTCAACACCGGACTTGTCGCGAGCGTGACGGCCTCGCGCATCGCAGAGGCGCCGGTGCGGCGACTTCGCATCTACCAGGAGGAGGGGTATCTCTCGCTGGATCTGGCGCAGGGTCGGGGTGAATTCCTCCGATTACGCAACCGCTGGACCCGCGGCGATGACGCGCTGCTGGAGGAGGTGACCGAGCGGATCCAGCTCCAGGCGCCGCTGGCGGATGCCCTTCGACTCGAACTGGAGAGCTTCGTCGAGGCGGTGCGGGGCGATGGCGAGGCCGTTGTGTCCGGGGCGGAGGGCCGCGCGGCCCTCGCCCTCGCGCTCCGGGTCACCGAGGCGGTGCACCTGGCCACGCCCGCGCCGCACCTGGAGCCGTGAGCGCGGCAGGCCGGCGTATTCTGATCTCCGCCGGCGAGCCGTCCGGCGATCGGCTGGGCGGGGCGGTGGTGGAGGAGATCCTGCGCCGGCGCGAGGGACTGCTCTTCGAGGGGCCGGGCGGACCCGCGATGGCCGATGCGGGAGTCGCCTTGCGTTCCGCCATCGATCAGTTGAGCGCGATCGGTTTTCTCGAGGTCGTCGCAGCCATCCCCCGCCACCTGTGCCTGATGCGTGGACTGGTGCGGGACGCCGAGGCCGGACGCTTCGCGCTGGCCATCCTCATCGACTATCCCGAATTTCACCTGCGCCTCGGGGCCCGGCTCCGGCGGGCGGGAGTGCCGGTGCTGTGGTACGTCGCGCCCCAATTGTGGGCCTGGGCCCCGGGACGAATAGCCCGCTTGCGCGCTGCGGCTGATCGGATCGCGGCCGTTCTCCCGTTCG
>JANOFA010000502.1:0-3518 GCA_031413355.1 Gemmatimonadota bacterium
GCGAAATTAATTTTCTGCTCGAATTGTCCAGTTGCTTCGAGCGTGGCGAGATCATTTTCTGAAATACCCGCCGCGTGCGCCGCCGCTGCGGTTGAAACCTGGTTCATGCCGCGGGCGCAGCCAGCCACAACCCGCACGCCCAGCCGCTCACCGGCGAGGATCGCCTCGGGCACGCCATCGAGGGAATCGTGGTCGGTCAGCGAGATCGCGGCGAGTCCGGCGGCGGCGGCGCGTTCCACGACTTCCGTCGGGGAATGGGCACCGTCGGAGGCCGTCGAGTGCATGTGCAGATCGACGAACCGCTCAGGGGAGGGGCTCAGCGCTGATACCCCAGTTCGGGTGCGGTCCAGGACGGCTGCGAGCGCTGCCACAACTGGCGCAACTGCACTTCGGTCAGGCCGGCGAGTGCGTCCTCCGACCGGCGGGTGGTCAGCGGCGCAAAGCGGGCGACACGCACCTCCGGTGTCGTGCCGCCGAGCCGGCGGAAGGTGACGCCGAACTCGTCCCTGGCGTACTGGGTCACGCGCCCGGTCGCGGCGACTTCCCAGCTGGTCCCTCCGACATCAATCGTGCGTCGTGCCATGAGATCCTCAGTACAGGATTGCGGCCACCGGCTCATTCGTCCGTGGCGTCCGATTCCGACTCCGACCCGCTGGGCTGGGGCGCCGGCACCTCTTCCCACAACCGCCAGGCATCCGGGGCGTAGCGGACAATTTCCTTGAGTCGCTTCTCGAGCTTCACTTCGAGATCGGTGCGTGAGGCGCGGGCCCGGTGCGACAGCGGCGTCCGGCTCTCGCTGAACTCGATGAACTGTCCTTCCGATTCCGGATCGCGGAACAGCCAGAGCTGCTGCCCGCGTCCGCCACCCAACTCCGACAGCTGGTGCACGATGCGAACGTACTCTTCCTCCCGATCGGGCGGCACCGTCACGCGCGAGATCGTGAGGATGCGGCCCATCTCAGGCCGCGTCTTCCGGGAAGTTCTCCAGGATCTGTTTCACGTCCGCGAGGAACCGGTCGGCGTTGGCACCATCCACAACCCGGTGGTCGAACGACATCGTGAGCATGCCCTGGAGCCGCGGCGCGATCGTGTCGGTGCCATCCGGGAGCGTGACCACGGCCGGCCGCTTCTCGATCGAGCCGACGGCCAGGATCGCGACCTGCGGCTGATTGATGATCGGCAACCCCGCCAGCGAGCCGAAGGTACCGGGATTGGTGATCGTGAAGGTGCCGCGCTGGACCTCGTCGGGACTCAGCTTCTTGCTGCGCGCCCGCTCGCCCAGATCGTTGATGGCCCGCGCGAGGCCGAGGAGCGACAGCTCGTCCGCCTGCTTGATGACCGGCACGATCAGCCCCCAGTCGAGGGCGACCGCGATGCCGAGGTTGATGTCCCGGCGGTAGATCGTGGCGTCGTTCGCCACCGCGGCGTTGAGCGAGGGGTGCTTCCTCAGGCCCTGCGCAATTGCCCTGGCGATGAACGCCAGGTAGGTCAGGTTCACGCCACGCTCGGCGTACTCCTTCTTCTTCCGGGCCCGCACCTGGGCCACCCGGCTGTAGTCGATTTCGAACAGGGTCTGCACATGGGCCGACACCCGGCGCGACATCACCATGTGCTCGGCGGTGAGACGGCGGATGCGGGACCACGGCTCGACCTTGTCACCATCCCACGGCTCGGCAGCGGGCTGGGCGGTACCCGGGGTGACCGGGCCGGCGGCGGGACGGCTGGGAACCGCTGCAACGGCTTCCGGCGCCGGCGCCATCACGACGCCACCTTCGATAGCACCGATGATGTCATTCTTGGTGACGCGGCCCGCCAGACCACTGCCGGCGACACCGGTGATGTCGATGCCATGTTCGGCGGCGATCTTCCGGACCAGCGGCGTCGAGCGACGACGCAGTCGCTCTTCGGTCGACTCACCCGGACCTTCGGCCGCGCGGGCCGGGGCAGCGGCCGGACCGCGGCTGGAAGCGGGAGCCATCGGGCGGCTGGGGGCGGCGGCGACCGGTGCTGGGGCCGGGGCGGCAACGGGCGGGGTAGCAGCCGGACCGGCCGAAGGGGCTGGAGCGGCGGCGATCGATGCACCTTTCTGGGTCTCGATCCGGGCGACTACGGTATTGACGGCCACCGTCTGGCCCTGCTGCACCAGTACCTCGGCCAGCACCCCGGCTTCGGGCGAGGGAATCTCGGCGTCAACCTTGTCGGTGGAGATCTCGAAGATCGGCTCGTCCCGCTTCACCTCGTCGCCAATCTGCTTGATCCACTTCGAGAGTGTCCCCTCGGTGATGGACTCACCCATCTGGGGCATGATGATGTCAATGCGGGCCATGACAAGCTCCGGGATAGTATCCAGGCAATACTTAGCGTTCAGCAATCAGCCATCAGCAATCAGCAATCAGCGATCAGCAATCAGCACCCAGCGATTACCGATTAGCAATCAGCAACCAGCGCAAGGAGATCCTCAACTCGACCGTTAACGCTCCAACCAGCTAACAGCTGAATCCTGACCGCTGACTGCTGACCGCTGACGGCTGACCGCTAGTATCTCACCAGCCACCGCGCCGCCGCGACCAGGTCTTCCGTCTGCGGCAGCACGAAATCTTCCACGGTCGGTGCAAAAGGGAGCGGCACATCATGCGCGCAAACCCGCTTCACCGGGGCATCCAGCCATTCAAAGCAGAGTTCCGAAATCCGGGCCGTGATCTCGCCAGCGAGCCCGCCGGTCCGGGTGTCCTCATGCGCCACCAGTACCCGATGGGTCTTCCGGACCGCGGCGACGATCGCCTCGTCGTCCAGCGGCGCCAGGGTCCGCAGGTCGATCACCTCGACCTCGAGGTGGTCGGTCTGGCGCAGCTGCTCGGCGGCCTCGAGCGCCTTCCAGACCATCGCCCCATAGGTAATGATGGCGAGGTCAGTCCCTTCCCGCGCTATCCGCGCCCGGCCGATCGGGGTGAGGATCTCCTCCCCGGCCGGCAGGTCGTCCTTGAGCCGCCGGTAAAGATACTTGTGCTCGAAGAAGAGTACCGGATCATCGTCCCGAATGGCCGATTTTATCAACCCCTTGGCGTCCCGGACCGTGGCCGGGCAGACGATCTTGAGTCCCGGCGTATGGACGAACGCCGCCTCCGGGTTCTGGCTGTGGAACGGCCCGCCGCGGACGTAACCGCCGCAGGGTCCCCGCACCACCATCGGCACTGAGAGGTCGGCTCGGTAGCGTGCCGTCGCCACGTAGTTGGTGAGCATGCTGTAGGCGCAGGAGATGAAGTCGATGAACTGCATCTCGCAGACCGGCCGGAGCCCCATATGGGCCGCGCCCGCCGCCGCCCCGACAATGGCGACTTCGCTCACCGGCGTGTCGATCACCCGGTCCGACCCGAAATGCCCGAGAAATCCTTCTGTCACGCGGAATGCCCCGCCGAGCGCGCCGATATCCTCACCCAGCAGGAAGACACGCGGATCCCGCTCCATCTCCTCCCACAGCCCCTGCCGGATAGCTTCGAGGTAGGTGAGCTCAGGCATTG
>JANOFA010000503.1:0-14174 GCA_031413355.1 Gemmatimonadota bacterium
GGTTCCTGGTCGCCCTCACCGGGGCCTTTGCCGGTCTGGCGCTGGTGCTCGCGGTGCTGGGCCTCTACGGCGTGGTGTCCTACTCGGCGCGGCAGCGGACCCGGGAGATCGGGGTACGCATTGCGCTCGGCGCCAGCGATCGGGACATCCGCCGGCTGATCCTGGGTCATGGGCTGGTCGTGGCCGCAGCCGGGATTGTGCTCGGCCTGGCCGCCTCGCTCGCGCTGACCAGGATCGTGAGCAGCTATCTGGTCGGAGTCACCGCCACGGACCCGGTCACCTTCGCCGGGGTGCCTGTGCTGCTGCTCGGCGTCTCCGCGCTGGCTTCCTACCTCCCGGCGCGGCGGGCGGCGGCCATCGCGCCGGTCGAGGCGCTCAGGGAGGAGTAGAGATTGTTGCTGCTCGGGCGCACCGGCTGCTGAGGGGTCGAGCGGGACCGCCTGCGATTCAGGTCGCGGATTCGGGTGGCGCGGCGGCGCGGGAGATTGGTGTTGCCCGGTCTCGATCGCTCGCAGTCCATTGTCACTCCGGGATCAGGGCGCACGCTGACCATACTCACGAGCTTCATGGTGGCGCGCACCGCATCGCCTGCAATGCGGGGAGCGCGTTAGCGCGCAGCTGCGCAGCTCACATGCGAGTTAGGCCAACACACTTCCGAGGTACAGGAGACCACCATGCCCGCCCGCAAGACGGACAAGCCCTCCAAGCCCACAGTCCGGAAACCGGCCAAGCGAACGGCGGGACAAGGCAACGATTCCACCAGGCTTCGGGAAACCATGATCACCGGCAAAGCAAGCCCCGCGAAGGCCGCGGACGGGGACAAGCCGGTCTTCGCCTACATCGCCAGCTTGCCGCAGCCGCAGCGCGGTATCGCCGAACGAGTCGATGCCCTGGCGGCCAAGACGCTGCCCGGCCTGCAGCGCGCTGTGAAGTGGGGCATGTCGTACTATGGCGTCGGCGATGGCTGGTGCTTCTGTTGCGGCGGTTTCGCGAAACACGTCAAGCTCATGTTCGTGAACGGCGTGACGCTCACGCCGGTGCCGCCAGTGACGCCGGTGGCGATGGGCAAGTCCACGCGGGGCGTGGAACTCGAATCAGTAGACGACCTCGACGAACGCCAGGTCTCGGCGTGGATGAAACAAATCGCGGCCATGCCCGGTGTCGGGGGCAAGAAGCGATAGGCCCGAGGCCGGTCGCGAAGGTGCAGGTCACACGGAAGGGTTCGAATGGCACATGTCTGGGAGCTCTCATGAGTAGCCGTCTAGCGATGGTCGTCGCGGGCGCGGTGGTAGCAGTGCAGCTGTCGGCCCAGGCGGGGGTAGTGAGTACCCCAGGCGTGCTGGCAATCGAGCACGTCACGATTATTCCGATGAACCTCGACACGGCCCTCGCGGACCACACCGTTCTCGTTCGAGACAACCGCATCAGTTGGATTGGCCCTGCTCAGAACGCTCCTGTTCCGGCGGAGGCGCAGCGCATCGACGGACGCGGCAGCTACCTCGTTCCGGGACTGGCGGACATGCACGTGCATCTTCAGCGGGCTGACGAGCTGCCGGCGTACGTTGCGGCCGGTATCACGAGGGTCAGGAACATGAATGGCGAGCCGGTTCACCTGGTGTGGCGCAATCGCGCGGCGAGGCAAGCCGTCGTCTCGCCGAGGATCTACACAGCCGCACCCGCGATCGGAGTCGGGTATGTGCATCTTGCGACCCCTGCGGCAGCAGATGAGTACGTGCGAGATCAGAAGCGCGCAGGCTATGACTTCATCAAGGTCCTGGGCAACATCGAGTTGCCGGTGTTCAACCGACTGCTGCAATCGGCGCGCGATTCCCAGATGCACGTCGTTGGGCACATCGTCCAGGGGATCGGCAGCACCGCCGCCCTTGCAGCAGGGCAAGTGTCGTTTGAGCACGCGAACATTCACATGTTCGCAGGAGGAGAGGGGGCGCTCGATGAAGGTGCGCGGGCCATCGCAGCCGCGGGCACCTGGGTGGGGACTCTGATGTCACAGCGTGATGGGCGCTGCGGCCCTCCGAGTGCCATTCAGCGCAGAATCGTGGCAGCCTTGCGAGCCGCCAACGTGCGGCTGCTTGCGGGCACCGATGCAGGCATTGGGCCCTTGAGCGGCGGAACAGCCTTGCACTGCGAGCTGGCCACGCTCGTGGCGGCTGGCCTGACGCCGTACGAAGCCCTGGCAAGCGCCACGCGCAACGCCGGTGAGTTTGCGCAAATGCACCTCAAGGAGCGGATCCCGTTCGGCACGGTGACCGTCGGTGCCGGAGCGGATCTGGTGCTGCTGCCAGCCGATCCGCGCCGTGATATCGGCGCGCTGGCTCGGCCCCTCGGGACGGTGCTGAGGGGCACCTGGCTGCCACGGTAGCGCGCTAGCGGCGCACCCCGTCGTCACCGCCCCGCCGGCGCCATCTTCCAGAACGCGATCCCCCCGGCCTGCTGCCCCACCGCCACCTCCGCCACCCGTCTGCGCGCCACCAGGTCCCAGACATCCACCTTCCCCGGTGCCGCTCCCACTCCTTCGCTGCTCACGAAGGCATAGCGCGAATCGGGGCTGATGGCGACTCCGTGGGTCAACGTGGTGGTGCTCTTCTCCAGCAGGACGCTCTCGCCCCGCGCCAGGTCGAAGACCTGCACGCCTCCCCCCTGCTTGAGACTCGCCACCAGCAGGCGACCGTCGGGCGTCACCGCCAGGTTGTAGGGCCCCCGCCCGGTGCGGAACCGACGGATGATGACCCATGACGCCCGGTCAAGTTCCAGGATCTCATCCGCGCGATTGCACGCCACATAGATCCTGGTGTCATCCGCACTCGGCTGCGCCCAGGTTGGTGAGCAGGTCGGGCGGTGCATCGGCTGGCCGGCGTCGTGGGCCGGGTGGCCGGCGGTGAGCGCCACCGGTCCCTCCTGCCCCACTCCGACGCCGAACCGCCGCGCGACCTCGAAGCTCCGGGTGTCGAGCTCCACCAGCTGGTCATCCATCATGCAGGTCGAGTACTGTGCCCTGCCATCCCGGGTGATGCGGCTGCCATGCGGCATGGTGCAGGTCTCGGTGCGGGCAACCTCGGTCGTGGTCGGGGTGTAGACCACCGAGACGGAGGATGGCAGCATCCGGCCGTGCAGATTGAAGTTCACCACGAAGGCGAAGAGCCCGTCCGGCGTCACGTCCAGCGAGGCGGGGAAATTCCCCAGGAAGATCCCCGGGGCGAGCAGCGTGTCCGGCCCCAGGTCAAACCGCCAGTACTTGCCATCCGGCGAGCCATGGCCGGTGGTCAGGTGGAGAACCCGGCCGTCTCCCGAGATCGCGAGCCCGTGCGGCCCTTCCAGTTCTGTCGGCGACTGCCCCACGGCGATGGTCCGCTCGACCACGGCGTTCAATCCGTCAAAGCGGACCCGGTGCAGCAGGTCCGCCGACTCGGCGCCGACGTAGACCCAGTACGTCGCCGCGGAAGGCGACGCCTGTGCGGCGAGGGACCCCGAAGAGAACGTTGCCAATGCGAACAGCGAAAGCCGGCAATGCTTGCGAAGGAGGACACCGCGCATCAGAATCCGTGGGTTCGAGGTACCTTCAGGCTGTCATATCCGGCAGGTCAGCGCCCGACACTTCACGGAGCACCAACGTGGTCAACGTAACGCTTGGACGGCCGTCCGTCACGACCGCCGCGGTCATTGCCTGCTGTCTGCTGGCCGCCACCCTGTCCGCCCAGCAGCCCGCGCCTCCCGTTCCTATCGCGCGGCTGGCCGCGGAGCCCGCATCGCTGGAGCTGGTGGTGGGCCAGACCCTTCCGGTCAAGCTCACGGCGTACGACGCCGGCGGCCACGAGATTTCCGCGCCGGCGGTGCGGGTGAGTGCCCCGCGGAGCGCACTGCGGATCTCGGCAACTGGGGTCACCGCCCTTGCGGCGGGGGAATTCGAGGTGGTGGTGAGCGCCATGCAATCGGCGGATGGCAAGCCGCTGACGCTGTCCATCCCTGCGCGGGTGTCCTGGCCGCCGGTCCAGCGGCTCGTTCTGGAGGCGGAGCCCGGGCGGCTTTACACCGGCGTCACACTCGGGGTACGGGCTCACGGCTACCACGCTGACGGCACCGAACGCCCCGCTCGGGCACTCCCGGTTGAATGGCGGACCTCCAACACTGCGGTGGCCACGGTGGACCGCTTCGGTGGCCTCACCGCGCTCCGGCCGGGCAACGTGACGCTCACCGCACGGGCGGCTGGAGTGGAGGCGTCGCTCCGGCAGGTGGTGGCGCCCAACCCGGTGCGGTCGCTCTCGATTGACCTCGAGCAGTCGAGCATCCGCACCGGCGAGGTGGTGCACCTCGTCGCCACGGCGCGCGGCGCCACCGGCCGCCCGGTCCGGGACGTGCCCATTACCTGGAGCTACACCTACACGCCGGACGACACTATCGCCGCGCCGGGCGCGACCGGAGTGATCGACCGCGGACTCTTCACCGCCGAAGTGCCGGGCCGCTACACGCTGCTGGCCTCGGCGGGCGAGGTGACGACGCGGAGAGTGATCGAGGCCAAGACCCGCGACGCGCGGCGCCGGATCACGGTTACCGGGCGCGGTTCCATCACCGATGTGCACACTTCGGACTTCTGGCCCTGGACTGGCGCGGACGGACGCGACTATGCGCTGGTGGGCACCTGGGGCGGCGACGGCTGGGCATACGTCATGGACATCACCGACCTGTCCAACCTGGTCCGGTCCGACTCCATCAAGGTGGATGCGCGGGTCATCAACGACGTGATGGTGTCGCCCAGCGGCCGCTACGGCGTGCTGGCGCGGGAGGGCGCCTCCAACCGGGTGAACGGCGTGGTCCTCCTGGACCTGGCTTCACCGGCGCACCCGAAGATCGCGGCCAGCTTCGACCAGGAGCTGACCGGCGGCGTCCATAACATGTTCGCGACCGAGGACTACCTCTTCGCGATTTCCGGCGGGGACCGCTACATCATCATCGACGTCCGGGACATCTACCACCCCAAGTACGTGAGCGAGTACGACCACCCCAACTCGCGGGTGCATGATGTCTGGGTGCGCGATGGCATCGCCTATTCCTCCGAGTGGGGCACCGGCGTCGTCGCGGTGGATGTCGGCAACGGGAAATGGGGCGGGAGCCTCGAGCATCCGAAGCTGATCGGCACCTACCCGACCACCAGCGGCGCCACCCACGAGATCTATCCCTACGTGCAGAAGGCCACCGGCAAGGTCTACCTCTTCCTGGGCGACGAGATCATGTCCCGGGAGGGCCGGGTGTGGGAAGGGACCAACTACTTCCAGGACCTCTTCGGCGACAAGCCGAAGCGGGGTGGCGTGCCCCAGACTTCCGCCGGCTACACCCACATCGTGGACTTCACCGACCCCGAGCACCCGAAGAACATCGCCAAGTATCACCAGGAGGAGTTCGGCGCCCACGACATCATCGTCGAGGACGATATCATGTACCAGGCCTACTACGACGGCGGCGTCAGGGTGGTTGACGTCTCGGGTGAGCTGGTGGGCAACCTGGCGGAGCAGCGGCGGGAGATCGCGGTGTACAAGCCCTTCGACCCCCAGGGCTTCACGGCGAACGCATCGTTCGTGATGAACGCCATGCCGTGGAAGGGGCACATTCTGTTCACCGACTTCAACAGCGGGCTGTGGGCCGCGAAGCTAGAGCCGCGGGCGGGGATGACGCCGTAAGGGGGGGACAGCGAGAGGAGAGACGGGAGAGGGGAGATAGGGGAAAAGGGCCGCCGCCGGTGTTCCTTTCTCCCGGTTACGGCGTCTGGCGGTAGCGAATCCGCCAACGCACTTCCCCGCCTCCCGATGACACCAGCCGCACCACCCGGCTTCCTCGCACCCGCGGCCGTATGGTCACGCCCGCGCTGTCCGCCTCAGCCGCCAGCAGCCGATACCCCGCCGGCTCCGTCAGGATGATGTCGTAGGGATCACCGGCCACCAGCTGGCTCACACCGCTGAGGGCATCGCCGCTCCAGGTCACATCGGTGAGATCGGGGCCGCCGCAGGTCACGTGGCGGCTGGTGGTGAGCAGCTGGGGATGGTCCACCCGCGGCCGCAGGCAATACGCCTGCACCTTGAATGCCGAATCCACCGGGCCCGGGACCAGGCTGTCGCGCACCACCCCCAGCACCCGGCGGGTCCAGAACTCCACACCGACGTAGTCGGTCGCGGCCGGCAGCCCCAGCTCGGCGAACGGGATCGCCCGCGCGTCGCCCCCGGTGCGAGCGAGCACGGTCCACTGCTCGAAGGGGCGGGCGACGTCGAGCTGATAGAGGGTCACCACTTCGCGCTGGTCGGCGTCGAAGGCGCGGGGCCCCGAGCCGCTCAATTCTGTAGCCGCCAGCGCCAGCCGCGAGGAGCGCGACGGGTCCACGTCGTACAACTGGCCAGGCCGGGTGAATAGCACCGGCGCCGCACGCCTGGCCGCCTCCACCCTGGTGGTGCGGTACACCTCGGGCCGGTCGGTCAGCATCAGCGCCGAACCGGTCAGGCTGGTGAGTGTGGCCGCCCGGTAGCCATCGGGCTGGTGCAGCTCGATGTGATCCGGATCGTTCCGCCAGACAACGTTGTTGAACGAGTTGTACTGGGCGAAGGACCCGTAGCCGAACCCGTCGTCGCCCACCCGCATCCCGTCTGCCAGGCCGATCAGCTCCGGGCGGATGCCCCAGCAGGCGAGCAGGTAGACGTCGGTCCCGATGGCCCCGCGGACCTGCCGCACCACATCGCGGAATACGGCCTCACGGTTGAGGCCCCGAAGGGCGAACGGCTCGGCAAAGCTGTTGTATCCCTCGTACCGCAGGTGGCGCAGGGCATCGAGCTTGAAGTAGCTCCAGCCCATGGCGCGGAGCGCCCGATACACCGGGAGCACCAGCGTATCGAGCGTGCCCGCGGCGCTGCCATCCATCACCTAGCCCACCCAGCGGCCCCGCGCCGGCCGGCCGTCCGGTCCGGGCACGAACCACCCGGGGTGCGCCGCCGCGGCCGCCGAATCCTGGAAACTCACATTGGTCCAGATGCCGGGCTCGAGACCGCGGGCGCTGATGGACTCACGGAGTCCCGCCAGGCCGCCGGGGAACTTGTCGTTAGGCACGAGCCAGTGTTCCGGCAGGCCGATGGGCGACTGCTGGTAGCCGTCGTCGATCTGTAGGTAGCGATAGCCGAAAGGCAGCAGGCGACGAGCCATGATGTCGGCCGTCCGGCGGATGTCCTCCGCGGTCACTCGGTCCTTGAAGGCGTACCAGCTGGTCCACCCGGCGACCGAGCCACTCCACGGCCGGTAAGTCCACGGGCGATACCGCGCCAGGCCGCGGTGGCGCTGGAAGTATCGCGGCCGGAACCGCAGCGTCACCTCGCCGCCAGTGGCCACGAGCCGGAATCGCCTCACGCCCGGCAGGCTGTCCAGCGGGACGATCGTGACGGCGGCGGGCTCGTCCACCGACAGCACCCAGTCGTCGTGCCGGTCGTACACGGCGCGGTTGAGCCGGTTGGCCACCGCGCCCACCGCGTGGCGGACGACCCGCAAGCCGTCTTCCCGCGGCTCGACCTCGGCGGCGAAGCCCTCTTCGGAGGTCTCGACGATTCCGGTCAGCGTGAGCTGGCCGCGGCCGGCGGTCCACTTGAGGATCTGGCTCACCCGGCCGTCGGTGGAATCCACCAGCAGGCTGAACGCAACAGCGCCGCCCGGCCGCGCGATGCTGGCCGCGAACAGGTCTCGGCCCTGAGAGCGCAGCGCTACGGTGCTGTCAGAGGGTCGGGCAAGAGCTGGAGCGTTGGGCGGGTCGGGGGCGTCCTGAGCGGTGGTCGCCCCCGGGACGGCGATGCAGACGGCGAGCAGCGGGATCAGTCGGCGCATGCGGCAACGTTGCCGCATGGGGGCGAAGCTGGCAAGGAGAAAGTCTGTCGCGCCCCCTCGCGCGCCTACCTCGCCGCTAGCCAGTAGCTCACCTTCAGCGCCAGGAACTGCTGCCCGTCGCTCTTGAAGGAATCGAACAGCGAGCCCACCCCGACGCCGCGGCTGGCATCGCCGAACCGATCCTGCTGCCAGACCAGGAACAGGGTGCTCCCCGCCCGCCACTCCCACCGCAGCACCAGGTTGCTCCGAAATGAGAGGACGTTGAAGTCGCGGTTGGAGATCGTGAAGCTCTGCGCCCCGTCGGTGACGTCGCGGCTGCCGTCTGGCTGCCTGACGATGGTGGTGCCGTCGGTGCCGTACTTCCGGATCTGGAAGCTGCGCGCCTTGGGCAGCTCGCCGAAGTCACGGTACCGCCCGCTCGCCGCGAAAGGCTCGCCGTACAGCTCCAGGCTCAGGTCCGGGGTGAAGGCGTAGTTGACCCGGAAGGCGGCGGACAGGGTGGTCCGATCCACGAAAGCGAACTGGTACCGGGTGCCGAAGGTGGCCGCGCTGCCGCCGGTCTCGGTCCCCACGAACTGGCGGCTCACGAGCTCGCGGCGCCACCCCGGTTCGATGCTGAGCCGCACCCGGGGGCTGGGTCGGGCTTGCAGCTCGCCCTCCAGGATCCGGCGCCACCCACCCGCCTCGTCCTCAAGCCAGCCGAAGCGGGTGCTGACGACGACCGGTTTCCCCTCGTTGCTGGAGAGCTCCAGGTCGCCGCCGATGCCCTCGGGATCTCCCGTCAGCGGCCCGCCCCGGGTTAGGTCGTCGCTCTGCGCCCGCAAGCTGCCAAAGACGCCCACGAAGACCTGCCAGTAGTTCCTGAAGGTGAAACTGTTCCCCAGGGAGAGCTCGGTGTAGCGCGGGATGCCGGCGAAGTTCCACCCCCGGCCAAAGAAGAAGTTGCTGCTCCAGCGATGGAACAGCCTTCCCGGCGTGTTCTCGCGATAGCGCAGCTGGACGGAGGCATCGAGGTCGTTGGCGCTCTGGGTCCGCCCCATGTCGTTGAGTTCGAAGTAGGGCGACTCCGCACCCAGCCTCACGCTCCCCACCCAGTGCTCGCCGGCGTTCTTGGAGGCGTTGATCCCGGCGGTCCAGCCGGTGAGGGAGGTGCGGCCGGGGTCGAACTCGAATTCCGTGGCATCGGGTCGCTGGAGAAAGTGCGCTGGCGCCTGCTGCACCCGGGTGATCGCGGCCGCATCGCCCGCGATGTGACTGAACCCGACGAACCCGCCCAGCTGGTACGCGCCGTCCTTGAAGCGGAAATTCCAGTCGCCGCCGCCGGTGATGGCGCGATTGGCCAGCAGCGCCGCCAGCGCGGTGTCGCCCAGGCTCCGGTTCACGGTGGTGAGCGCCAGTCCCACCACCGACTGGTTCTCGCCGAACTCCTGCTGCACCCGGCCCACACCGTACACGGTGAAGGGCTCGATCGCGCTCCGGCCATAGCGCCGGGTGGCGGCGTCGTAGGTGCGCGCCTCCTCCCGGCCGGTGAAGGCCGTGAGGAAGCCGATGGAGGTGCCACTCCGCAGCCGGCCGGTGACTTTGGCGGCGCCCAGGATGGTGGCGTTGTCTGGCCGGTCGACGAAGTCGCCGGTGGCGTCACCTCGGGGCGAGGTGCCGATCCGGCGGGAATAGAAGTAGCCCGGGCCGTTCCCCTCCAGCAGATTGCTGCCCTCGGTGAAGAAGGGCCGTCGCTCGCTGAAGAAGGTCTCGAAGGCTGAGAGGTTCACCTCGGCCGGGTCTGCCTCGACCTGGCCGAAGTCGGGGTTCACCGTGGCATCGAGGGTAAGATTGGGACCGAGGCCCATCTTGAAGTCCAGGCCGACGCGGCCGGTGTACTCGCTGCCATCATTGAAGGGGTCGCCCGCCGGCGCGTCCGCAAAGCCCCCGTTCCCCGCCACGTAGGGGAGTAGCTCCACTCGCCGCGCCGGCTTGACGCCCTCGATGCCGGTGAGCAGCCCGAAGCGGGATGACCAGCCGTTCTCGTTCTTGGGAATGACGATCCAGTAGACGTCCTCGTTGACGTGCGGCATCCACCGGTTGATCTGCACCCCCCAGGTCTGGTTCCCCGCCGCGCTGAAGCGAAGCTGGGAGAAGGGGATCCGCAGCTCGGCCGTCCAGCCGGTGCCGGTGATGCTGGTCTTCGCCTGCCACACCGGGTCCCAGGTGAGGTCGCGATCATCCTCGAAGTCGCTGGGCTGGTGGTAGTCGATGCGTACGCCGCCGGAGGTGATGACGAAGGTGTAGGCGGTGCGGCGGTCGTGGTAGGTGTCCAGCGCGACGACAAGGTTTTCGGCGTCGCTGAACTGGTCCCGCCGGGTGACGGTGGCGGGGATGTTTGCCGCGTCAGGGCTCAGCATCCGGGCGCCGACGTAGAGCGCGTGGTCGTCATAGAAGAAGGCGACCTCGGTGCGCCCGCTCGGGCTACCGCCTTCGACCGGGTCCTTCTGGCTGAAGTCGCTCCGCCACGCGGCGTCGGTCCAGGCCGGCTCGTCGAGCCGGCCGTCGACCTGCAGCCGGCCGTTGTCGATCCGGAGGGCGGTGAACTGCTTGGCCGAATCGGCCGCCTGGCCGGCAACCCCGATGGGGTGGGAGAGCAGCAGCAGGAGCAGCAGCCGGGAGCGTTCAAGCACCGGAGCCTCGAGTCAGTGGAAGTGAGTCGGACTTGGATGAGTACTACGGGTGTAAGGGTTTGGGGTTTCGGGGTGTCCCGGAGGTGACGGCGGGCTGACGGCCGGCGGAGCGTTGCGCTCCCACGGACGCTGTGAGTCGGAGTGAGGTCCTCGGGTTGGAAGTCTGTGGCGGCTTCAGCGACTGGATGGATCGTCGGGGAGCTGGATCCGAGCCCGCTCCCCACGAAAGGCGTAGTGCAGATCGAGCAAGGCCGCGCCCAGCCCCGCCGCGCCGTGGAAATACCCGGTGCTCACCAGGTCGCCCTCACCGTCCTGAAAGGCGTAGCGCGGCAGGCTCCAATAGAGACCGGTGGGCCCGCCATGACCTGTTCGGCGGATCTCTTCACCGAGCCGCCGGGCCAGGTCGAGATAGACTCCCTCCCCCGATTCGCGAAACGACTCGATCAGGAAGGGGATCACCCCGGCCAATCCGAAGCGGCGGTCGAGCGCGAAGGGACCGGCCCAGCGAGTCGAGTCGTTGGTCGGGCCAGGCACGCCCGAAGCGAGCACGGTACGGGCGCCGGCGATGACCCGATCGCGATCCGCCAGCTCGCCGGTCCTCCCGGCAAGTAAGCTGAACAGGCGCGACGTGCCCGCCGGGCCGTGGGCCCATCCAATATCGAAGCGGGTGACGAATCCCCGGTTCGGGACCCCGTAGGGAACGAGATAGAGCCCACCCGTGCGGTCGGCGATCGCCTCGAGATAGGCTGCGCCGGCGATCGCAGCGCGGATGAATGTCGAGTCGCCGGTTTCGCGGCCCAGCATGGCCAGGAAGGTGGCGACGCCTGCGGTTCCGTGGGAGAAGTTGGGGAGATCGAGATCGCGCTCGACGAATCGCCGCCAGCGAAAGCCGGAGGAAACGCTATCCGCGTTCCGGAGCAGCGCCGCGCCGGCAGCTCGGGCCATGGTCAGGTAGCCGGAATCGCCGAATTGTCGCGCGGCAGCAATTAATGCCATCCCTATCCCCGCGGTACCGGCGAGCACATCGTTCGAATCGTTCCAGGTTGCCCCCCCGTCAACCAGGGTGGCGCGGCGGAGCAGTGCCGCGAACTGGCCCCGGGATCGATCCAGCCACCGCGGATCGCCGCTCAACCGTGACAATTCCGCCAGCGCGAACCCCGTCCCGGCCAATCCATCATAGAGGCCCGCGGGCATCGAATCGGGGGGCGCACGGGCTACGACCTCGCCCTCCCGCTGAGCTGAGGCGAGAAAGGTCGGGTCTCCAGTGGCGGCGTACAACTCCAGGAAGAACAACAGCCGGCCCGCTGCACCACTACCGATTGAAGTCGAGGGCGGGCCGTCATCACCGATCGCATCGGGAATCGCACCCCGTGTCAGGGCCGACTGGGTCTCCAGCCAGCGACCCACGCGGACAGCGTCGTCAAGGAACGACGGAGTCAGCTGGGTCGCCAGCCAGTCCGCCAGCTGTCGATCGAACCCGGGGGCCATCGCGAGCAGGTTGGTGCCGTGACCCGGAGCGGCGAGGAGAATGATGTCCGCCTGCCTGGCGCCAGCCATGACCATCGCGATCACCTCGCGGGTCGACTCATTCCGCTCAACTCTGGAGGCCACGAACAACCACCTGGCCCCGAGGCTGTCCAGCCTCGAGATGCTTTCGGCGCTGAGCGAGCCGGGAGAGAGGAGGGCGGTCACGGCCGGTGGACTGGTGATTCGACCAGCCATGACCGACAGCTCACCGGTGTAGCTCGCGCCGACAATAGCGATCCGCTTCGGATCAATGCCCGGCACGGTCCGCAAATACCCGAGAGCCGCGACGATGTCCAGCTCGGAACCCTCCAGCAACTCCACTGCGCCGGGGGTGAATGGGATGAATCGGCCCAGGTTGACGCTTTCCCCGTGGCCGCGGAGATCGATCCGCAGCGACCCAATACCGCGGAGGGCCAGTAGCCGAGCGAGCTCTTGATTGGCGGCTCGAGTCCCATTGGCCTTGCTGAGCAGCAGGGCCGCCGGAGCCGGTCCAGCGCCGGCGGCGGGCAGGATCAGGTCGGCAACGAGTTGCCAGCCGTTGCTCGCAATGAGGACGCGCTGCTCGGTGAGGCGTGCCGACGCGGGGACCAGCGGAGAAGAGGTACTCCGCACCGCACATCCGGCCACGAGCACAATGAGGAGAAGTGGCAAGCGGAGCCGCATGGAGCAGTCCTGTCTTGTCAGGAAATCAGGAAGCCCAGAGATGATGGGAGCGGTGACTTGTCGGTGGGAGCCAGTACGGCGAGCGTGGGGGCAAGTTCCAGGCGGCGGCTCGGCAGCTGGGTACCTGCGCCCATATCGAAGAACCGGCCTCGTCGGAAGCCGGCCAAGTGACGGCAGACGCGAGGGGCACCAGTTCCGCCGGGATCTCCCCTACTCGGCGCGCCCCGCGGCCTGGCGCCCCAGCTCCGAGAACCAGTTGAGCACGAGGTCGATCTTCGTGATGGCCGGGACCGGATCGACCGGCTGGATGCGGAGGAGGCGGCTGCCGTCCCGCGTGATGCTGAAGCTCGTGTTGCCGGTGATGGTCCGGAGGAACCGGCCCTCATGCAGCCGCCGCGGGGGGCCGGCGGAGAACGCGGTACCGGGTGTCACGGTGACGCCCATCAGCCGGCTCCCGCTCTGGTAGAACAACTCCCTTCCATCGCGGGACCAGAGCGGCTCGGTGCCGCCGTCGGTCGACACCAGGCGCCGCTCGCCGGAGCCGCTGAAGGGGGCGACATAGACCTCCCACCGTGACGCGACGAGCGTCTGGTACGCGACCCACCTCCCGTCGGGCGAGAGCTGGCCGTCGTGACCCGCGGCCGGCAACGGGAAGAGGCGGTGTGGCGTGGAGTCGCCGTCGAGCCGCAGCACCCAGATTCCGGTGCCTTCCGTCTCCTCGGGTCCGGACTCGTCAAATAGGAGGATACGGCCATCGGTGGAGATGGATGTGGGCGTCTGGATCACGCCGCGTTTCGTAGTTAGGCGCTCCTCCCCGCCCGAACCGTCAACCGGAAGACGATAGAGATTCCGGGTACCCTGCCGGGTGCCCCGATAAATGACGCGGGTGCCGTCGGCGGTCCACTGCGGCGCCTGGCTGCTGCCGGTGCCGGTGCCGAGCGGCGTCCAGGTGCCGCGGCCGAAGTCGTAGATCCACAGCCGGGTGATGCCCTCCCGGACCTGGAGCACGGCGCGGCTCCCGTCCGGCGAGATCACCACGTTCTCGTAGGCGCGCTCGGACAGCGGCAAGGGAGTGATCGCGCCCGCCCGGCCGACCCAGACCAGGCGCTGCCTGTTGTAGGATCCGCCGCTGCTGATGTACGCGAGCGTGCCGTCATCGGACACGGCGTAGTTCCCCGAGCCCTCGTTTCCGATGCCGTCGTTCGGCCGCTCCACGGCAGCGACCGGCACCGCCTTGCCGAGGCCGGCCTCCGCTGGCCGCCACGGTACCGTGAAGAGCTGACCGCGATGGGAATAGAGGAGCAGCCGCGCTTCGGCGGCGTACTGCGGGGCGTCGGCGCCCTTGACGAGCAGTGCGTGCTCTGAAGTCCCGATAGCCTGTTGCCCCACATGGTGTTCGTCGTCACCGGGGCCGGTCCACATGGCGAAAAGCAGCGTCTTCGTCCCCGC
>JANOFA010000504.1:0-2004 GCA_031413355.1 Gemmatimonadota bacterium
GCGAGCAGCGCCGCTTCGATCGGGATCGTGCCGGCGCCGCAGAAGGGATCGAGCAGCGGTGTCGCGGGATCCCAGCCACTGGCCGCGAGCAGCGCCGCGGCGAGCGTCTCGCGGAGTGGCGCCTTGGAGGTGGCGAGGCGCCATCCGCGCCGGTGCAGCAGCGCGCCGGAGCTGTCGCAGCTGATGGTGCACTCATCGCGGTAGAACCGAACGACGATGAGCTGGTGCGCGGTGTCGTCCGCAGCCTCGGGCTCGCCTTCCGTCTCGCCGGCGGCGGTGGTCGCTTCGAGCCCGGTGCTGCTCCGGATCGCGTTGCCGATCCGTTCGGCCACCGCCTTCTGGTGATAGAGCCGCGACTTCTTGCAGCTGACTCGCAGCATCACAGGGAGACCGGCTGGCAGCCACTCGGCCCACGGCAGCAGTCCGGCCTTGCGCTCCAGTTCGCCGAGCGCACGGGCCGCAAAGTGGGCCCGCCGTACCAGGACCCGGGTGGCGGTTCGGAGCTCGAGGTTGAGTCGGGCGACATCCACCAGTGAACCGGTCGCGCTGCAACCGCCAGGCTCCGTCGTCGTGATCGTTGCGCCGAGGGCGCTGACTTCGCCGGCGACCAGTTCTTCGAGACCGGGTGCGCAGACCACGTACAGGGCGAGTGGGGTCAGAACCCGGGCTCGGTCAGGTGCACCGGGTCGTCCAGCACAAGCGCCATGGCGCTGCTGCCGGCGGGCGTCTCCGCCTGACCTTCGGGGATGATCAGCAGTGCGTTTGCCCGGGCCATCGAGCTGAGGATGCCCGAGCCCTGCGGTCCGGTGAGTCGGGCCTCGACGATGCCGTCCGCTGCTGGAGCGACGATTACCCGCAGGAAATGTTGCAGCTGGGGGCCGAGTGTGATCGCCTCGACGACGCGCACCGGCACCGTCCTGCGGAATGGCCGGGCGTGTCCCGACATTTTCCTGATGGCGGGCCGCACAAAGAGCTCGAAGGTGACCATCGTGCTCACCGGGTTGCCCGGCAGCCCGATCCACGGCATCTCGCCGAGCAGCCCGAAACCCACCGGCGCGCCTGGTCGCATCCGCAACCGCCAGAACTTGAGCTCGGCGCCGAGCTCGCCCAGCACCTGGCGGACGTAGTCGTGCTCGCCGACGCTGATCCCCGCGCTGGTGAGCAGCAGGTCGCAGCCGGCGGCGCCGGCCAGGTGCGACCGCAGCGACTCGGGTGTGTCCCGCGCGATCCCGAGGCTGACCGGCTCGCCGCCGGCCCGCCGCACCAGCGCACTCAATGTGTGGGTATTCGAGCTGGCGATCTTCCGTCCGCTCAGGATCTCGTCCGGCTGGTCGATGTCCACGATCTCGTCGCCACCGCCAAGGATCGCGACGCGGGGCCGCCGGTAGATCAGCGGAGTGGCGACCGCGACCGAGGCGAGGACGCCTAACTGGGCAGGGCCGAGCTCGGTGCCGGCCTCGAGCACCGTCGCGCCGCGACGCACATCCTCCCCGGCGCGGCGGACATTCACTCCGGCATCACGGTCCTTGAGGATTGCCACCACCGCGGCACGTATGGCCGGGTCGCGGAAGTTCCGAAGGAGTTGGATGGCGGAAACATCACTCAAGATACGGCCCGCTTGGATGTCACAGGTTTGGTCAACCACCGCTACGTCGCAACCTGCCTTCGAAATCCCGACTGCCAGAATCATTTCAAACGCGTGGCGCGTGGCGTCGCCGTGAAGGGCGTCAACATTGGGGATGTCAGGCCGACACCTGTTCCGCTCCCACCGCTGGCCGAGCAGACGCGGATCGTGGCGGAAGTGGAGCGGCGGTTGAGCGTGGTGGAGGAGTTGGAGTCGGTGGTGACCGCCAACCTCCAGCGCGCCACCCGCCTCCGCCAGTCCATCCTCCAACGCGCCTTCACCGGAAACCTGCTCGACGCTCGCCAGCCGTCGGTTGCTGGTTAAACTGAATCGAGACAGATGCCGACCGCACTTCCAGTTCCGATCAATCACACCGTGCT
>JANOFA010000505.1:0-1001 GCA_031413355.1 Gemmatimonadota bacterium
GGATCCAGCTCGCCCAGCACGTCGCCACAGGTGGCGCAGACCTGCACCGTCGCCATCAGCGATCCTCCAGCAGGCGGGCACCGGTGTCGCTCACGGTGGTGATTCGTACAGTTGCCGTCACCCCTTCGCTGGCATAGCCGGCGGTCATGGCGGCGGCGATTCGCTGACCCGTCGGCTCGTCCGCGGCGAACGCAAATGCCGTGGGCCCGCTGCCGGAGATCGAGCAGCCCAGCGCCCCCGTGCCGAGCGCAGCAGCTTTGGCCGCAGCGAAACCGGGCAGAAGGGGCGCACGAGCCGGCTCGGCGATGCGATCGTCCTGGGCCCGGCGCAGCAGGTCGAGGTTGCCGGTGGCGAATGCCAGGACCATCGCTCCGACCTGGGCCGCCTGGTACATCGCGACGTCGCGCGGCACCTCGCGCGGCAACACCGCGCGCCCCTCCACGGTGCGGAGCCGCTGGCCCGGGTGCGCGAGCACAACGTGGAGGCCCGCGGGAATCGGCAGCCGCAGGTAGTCGTACGCCCGGGCATCGCGGATGAGGACGATGCCGCCGATCAGCGACGGCAGGATGTTGTCGAGGTGCCATCCCGCCACGCAGGCCTCGGCGGCCAGCGCGCTCTCCAGCAGCTGCTGCTCGGTGAGGTGGAGGTCGAACAGGGCATTGGTCGCCACCGCGCCCGCCACGGCGGAAGCGGCACTTCCGCCCTGCCCGCCGGAGAGCGGGAGCCCCTTGATCACCCGCAGCGCCACGCCGACGCCGGTGACGCCCGCCACCCGGAGCGCGGCCTGCGCCGCGAGGGCCGCCGTATTCGCGCCCGCCTCGGTGGGAAGATCGGGGTGGCCGGCATCGAGCACGATCACCCCCGGCTCCGCGGTACGCTCCGCTTCGACCACGTCGCCGGGGCCATTGAGCGCCAGTCCCATGATGTCGAGACCCACGCCGATGTTGCCGACCGATCCCGGCGCAAAGGCGCGGACGCGGAGCACTGTCACTGGGACTCCA
>JANOFA010000506.1:0-4311 GCA_031413355.1 Gemmatimonadota bacterium
CTTCTGGATCAAGGTGGGGCTGCCGTCGCGCAACTGGTGGCCGACGGCCACGGAAGCGGGGCAGGGGGTCCTCACGCTCGAGTCGATGGGCGTGTCGAACATCATCCTGCCGGTGCGGGTGACGGTCGAGGTGCCAGCGGGGCAGAGTGTGGTGTCGGCCGCGAGCCTGCGTGGTCTGCGGGCCATCTCGGATTCGCTGAAGGCCGATCCGCGCGTCGGGCAGGTGCGGAGCATCGTGGATCTGGAGCCCGGAACCTCGATCCTGCAGTACTCGTTGCTCTACAGCGATCTCAACGATGCCCGGGCACAGTACGGCAGGTTCCTCGATGCCTACCTGAGTGGCGACGGGCGGATCGCACTGATTGACGCTGTCCTCCGCGACACCACGAGCCTGACCTCCGGGATGGATGTCTCCCGTCTGGCCCGGCGGCTCGCCGCTGCGCCACCCAAGCAGCTCAAGGACGCGAGCATCCTCGTCGGCGGGTACACCGCTGCCTCGCTCGACTTGCAGGACCTGCTGCTGCGCCGGTTCCCGATGCTGGTGGCCCTGATCCTCACCTGCACCGCCATCATGCTCGCGATCGTGTTCCGCTCGGTGCTGGTGCCGATCAAGGCGATCATCATGAACACGCTCTCCGTGAGCGCCACCTTTGGCCTGATCGTGCTGGTGTTCCAGTACGGTTTCGGGGCCAGCCTTTTCGGGCTGGGGGGCCCGACCTCGGCGATCTTCGTGGTGATCCCGGTGCTGGTGTTCGCCGTCGTATTCGGGCTCAGCATGGACTACGAAGTGTTTCTGCTGGCGCGGGTCAAGGAGGCGTTCGACAAGACGGGGGACAACAACCGGGCCACCGAAGAAGGGCTCTCCGCGACGGCGTCAGTCATCACGTCGGCGGCACTGATCATGATCCTGGTCTTCGGCGTCTTCGCCTTTGCCCGGGTGCTGGCGATGCAGTTCCTCGGCTTCGGCCTCGCGGTGGCGGTGCTGCTGGATGCGACGATCATCCGGATGGTGCTGGTACCGGCGATCATGACCCTGGCGGGGGAATGGAACTGGTGGCCGGGCGTGCGGCGGAAACCGCCGGGGGCGCCGTAGGGGCCGCATAGGTGCGGGCCCGACACCGCGGCCCCTATTTCAACCCGAGACCCATCCCCCCCTTCAGAATGACGGATTTCACCCCATTCGAGTCGCGCCGGGAAAGAAACAGTCGAAATTCGATCATTCTGATATCGAATCCGGAAACGGTCCACATCTTTCCAGAGTCACTGGAGAACGCGCCTCCATCGTCGTCATGCGGCTCGAAGCGCGACCAAGTTCGTGCGATGGGACCCGCAGCGAGATCTCCATTCCCAACAAACAGGGTATCTCCATAGAGAGGAGCATCGCCCGCGATCACCAGCCCCCGTTCACCGTTCCGCTCAGCTAGTCGCAGCCGGTACCGACCGGAACCTCCCGCGCCCCAGAGGCGTCTCTCGTAGGCAGCGTCCCCCGAGTACATGGTTCCCTGGTTCTCGACAACGAAGTAGCCGTTGCCCCTGCGCAGCGGTACGGATACCGAACACGCCGTGGCGCCGGTGAGCGCGAGCGCCCAGCAGCAGAGTACTGCACCTACTCCCAGCCGAAGCTGAAGGTAGGTGCCCGCCGCGCGAATCAGCACTCCAGCTCAGCTTCCGTTACAACAGTTGCCTACCCCGACGCAGTTGCCAAACGGCCAGCCATAGCAGTAGGACCACATCGGGTATTCACTAGTCACCTGACAAAGCTTGTTGTAGCACGGTTTCGCCGGCTCAGCCCGCAGACTTTCAGTCCTGAGGAGAACGAGATTCGCGGCCACAAGTGCCGCCAAGACGATCGAAAGGCGAAGAAGCGATTTCATACATTCCTCCAATCAGAGTAAGAGCATGTGAGCGCGCTGCAGACTAACACCCGGCATGCAGAGGGAGGCGGTAACGCACAAGAACGGCTTCATCGTCGTCATCAAATTGCTTGGCGTAAAACCCTCGCCCGCTCACGTGACGAATGCGTTGGTCGACTCCAGGCGTCTTGACGATACCGACAAGCTTTCCTTCGGCAACATTGATTCCGATCCAGGTTGACCCGGTTCCATCGAAGAAGTCACTCGCCGAAAGGCCGCTTAGCCAGAGGCACCTACCTGAACCGTGCGCCGCAGAAAGCTGGGGCGCCTTCTCAGCGAACTGGAGAAATCCAAGGTAGAGCTTCTCCGCTTCCCGGCGCTTGACCGCGGACATGCTTGCGAACTGTTCGCGTGCATCTGTGAATGCCCGTGCGGTGTAGACAGAGGCCCAGTGTGCCGCGTGGAGCTTCTCGGTCTCAGAAATTGGCTCGTCCTCACTTGGCCAGACGATGCGGACCTGCTTGCCCGTCGCAGGAAAGACTACGCTGACTGCGGCGGAGTCGCCGTGACCTAACGCGTACCAACCCTCCCCGGCGGCAAAAATGGGCCTGGCTGAAAAAAGCGCCTCTCCTACACGGGGAGGCTGGCCCTCACTACCCTGCGTCGTGAAGTAGGAGCGCGGTGCGGGTAGAGTTGCCAGCGTGTCCCGCAGGTCGAGGGAGGCGCCGAAGAACAGATAGTGAAAGTCATCATCGGGTGCGTATTCGGTGCCTGGGGTCCCCAAGGGAGGCGGCTCATCCCGGACCCCGACGACAAATGTTGAATCACTGAGCCTGGCCAGACGGCGGCTCCAGTCTTCGATACCCGACTGCGTAGGGAAATCGAGCAGGACATTCGGGCCACGCTGAGTCATCAGTGCCCAGTCCCCAGTCACTGGCGGACTTCGACCACGCGGGTTGCGGCCGTCCAAGGTCAGAGCGGTCAGTGTCCCTCCAACCGGAAGCGTTTGGAGCACAATCAGAGTCTGCCCTACACGCTCGAGCGCATAGGGCACGCCCAATTCACCGGGCCCATCGCCCGATCGCGCAAGCGTGGGACCTACTACGCCAGTGGAAGAAACGCTGACGATTGTCCGATCACGCCGATTGAGCACCAGCACCCGTCCATCCGGCAACTCGGTAACGTCAGCGATATCGCCGAGTTCCGGCGAGTGAACCTGGAGATCAGGCTTGAGGAGCTGGGTCTCGATTGCACCAGCGCTCGCAACATTCGGCCCCGCGGAAAGATGCATCTCCGCAACCGCGCCAGTGGTATCAAGAACGATCGTAAGGTGCTCCCGCGGAGGCCGGGGAGATGAGCAGGCAGCCAATGCGAGCACTGCTATCGCAAGTCGAAAAGGGCGAACACCACAGGAATTGTGCATTCGAGATGAGCGACTGGTTTGGAGTGAAAGCCAGGACTGGATCAACAATCCGGTGGAAGTTGGCTAGTTGCCTGCACCCGCGACACGCGGTTCGGACCCAGCCAGCCAGTCTGAGCAGCTTCCGCGGCGCTCCAGAATCTCTTCAGGGAGAAGCCGCGGCTTGCGGACAAGGACATTGCCTTGACTTACCACGTAGACGGTTGGCCACTGCGTGACACCCAGATCGACGATGTCTTTCGCCCGCACAGCTTCCAGGTACGGCCCGGGGAGCTTGTGCGAGATCATGAACTCCGAAGCGGCAGGGTCGCTCGGCGATACCGACACCCACCGAACCACAATCTCCTGGCCTCCTGCGGTGAGATGCGATCGACCTGACCAGGAGGTCGCAAGCGTCTTACAGGCACGGCACCCGGATTGAAAGAAGATCAAGATGGTACAGGCATCTGGGATAGCGCTGAGGTGAAGACTGTCTCTTCGCCCATCGAGCGAGACCAGGCGCACGGGAATATCGGGCAGTGTGTCGCCTGCGTTCCATTGATAGACGGGCTTCATTTCATTGGGTGCAAGGTCGAAAGCTCTCCGAGCCGGCCGCGATCTACCGCGCACCTCAAGACCACGCCACCCAAGGTTCAGCCCCAGTGCGAGAATGGCGAGGTAGAGAACTGCTCGCAGGAGCGAGGTAGCGCTCTGATCGACAATCAACGTCTTGAATCGCGGCATCGGGGCTCGACCAAGCAGAGTGAGTAGCGTCAACAGCGCGTTAGACAACTGTTAGACTGCCTGAGATTCACTTGCCGTCCAAGGTGTGCCCCCCCCCCCGATGTCTGTCAAGAGGCAGTTCTTGCCGGGGGACGACTCCGATGCACCAAGTCGGCGCCAAGGAGTCAGATGATGAGGCGGAATGGAACTGGTGGCCAGGGGTGCGGCGGAAACCGCCGGGGCCGCAGCAGTAGGGGCCGCGTATATGCGGCCCCGACATGCGGCCCCAACGGACATCATCCTACGCTACGAACAGCTGGTCCCTCCATCCGGCAC
>JANOFA010000507.1:0-2955 GCA_031413355.1 Gemmatimonadota bacterium
GGACGCCGCCGGCTGGACGGCCACGATGCTGAACCCGGCGGTCACGGGCGTGCCGAACACCTGCGGTATCTACACCGGCGTGGTGGGCAACAGCCCGAACGTCGCTGTGACTCAGGAAGGCTCGCCCGGCTGCTGGTAAGCTGAGCGGCAGGTCAATGGGAGCGGGGCGACGGAACACCGTCGCCCCGCTCTGCATTGTGCCCCCGCGTAATTTCTCACCCTTACCGCCGCATTCCGGTACCGCCCTCCCATGCTCTGAGTCTCACATTACCGTCAGACTCCAGCCGGACGGCACCCATGCGAATGCAGCAGGACGGCTTCACCACAATCGATTGCCTCGTCGCCCTGATCCTCTTTGCTGTCGCGGTGCTGGGCACCACAGCAACCGTGGCGCTTGCCATCCGCGCAGCCGCGGAAGGAAGCCATGCTGCCCGCACCGCACGGCTGTTCCTCGCTGAGTCCGCGCGTCTCGCAGCTGATGTAGCCCGCGGAGCGGGGGCCTGTTCTGCGGCGACTCCCGGGCTCCGGCCTGGCCAGGCAGGACTGCGCCTTCTCTCGAGCACCACGGCAGCGGTGGGTGGCCAGATAGTTCAGCTGGTCATCACGTATCCGACCGTCCGCGGACAACACACCGATACCGCCAGCACGTTCCTCCGATGTCAGTGAATCCTGGCCGGCGCGGCGTCACTCTAGTCGAACTCCTGGTCGGTCTGATCCTCTTCGGATTGATCGGCGGGGTGATGCTCCATGCGACATTGGCGATACAGCGAACCGTCCGGGCCCACCTCTCCCGCCTTGCCGCGGAGAGCGCCCTCGACACCGCCATGGGTTTTCTGGTCAGCGAACTCTCCTCCCTCGGCCGGGATACGGCCGGCTCCGATCTCCTGCAGCAGGCGGCCGAGTCCCTGTCGTACCGGGCGGAGCGGGGGACGGGACTCGCCTGCCAGGCGACGGCGGGGGCCGTCGTGCTCGAGATCGGTCGCTTTGTCGGGACGCGTCTACCCCAGCCAGGGCGGGACAGCATGCTGCTCTATCTTGGGCCGGATGCCGCTCTCGGCATGCCGGGGGACTGGGTCGCAGCGCCGATCGTCGCGCTGCAGAACGGTACCTGCGGGTCAGGCCCGGCCTGGAAGCTCGTCACCCTGATCGACACGACCCGCGTCTCGCTCGCCGGGCTCCCCGTCTGGGTGCCGGTCAGGGTCTTTGAGGTCATGCAGGCACGATTCTACCGCTCATCAGGGCTGACCTGGCTCGGCATCCGCTCCGTCAGCGCGGGTGAAATCATTCAACCGCTCGCGGGCCCGTTCACGCTCGCGCGGAGCGGCTTCATCCCGCGGGATTCTGCGGGGAGCCGTACGACGATCACGACCGCGACCCGACAGATCGAGATCGGGCTGAGCGGACCCTGGACCGGATGGGGCGGGCGCGGGCCGGCACCGGACGAGAGCACTGGCGTGTCTCTCACGCCGGGGAACCTGCTGCCATGAATCAGCGTGGCAACGCGGTATTCCTTGTCCTTCTGCTGCTGCTGCTTTTCGGGGCGCTCTCGGCGCTCGCACTTGCCAGCGCCCGCCTCCGGCTCACCGGGGGTTGGAGCGAGACCGCACGCAGCCAGGCCGTCCTGCTAGCCGAAGGCGACGTGAACCGGCAGGTCGGTCAGTGGGACCCGCTGCTGGCCGAAACCCTCGCGGTCGGCGGGCGAGCCCAACTTGCCGGATCGCTCTCCCCCGCGGGTACGACGGTGGCCGACACCCTCGAACGACTGGGACAGGGACTCTACCTGGTGGGGGCAACGGTGGAGCGCCGTTCGCGTGCGGGAATGCTCCAGGCGCGGGAGCGGCAGAGCCAGCTGGTGGTCCTGACCGCGCCGACGTTGCGAGAGGAGGCGAGCATCGTCGGTGGTGGAATCGTCCTGGTGCAAGCAACGGCCATGGCGGATGGGGCCGACGCGAACGTGGCGGGGTGGGGCGCGCTCTGCCCCCCGCTGGCGGCACCGGGAGCAGGTGTCATCCTCGGTCCTGCGGGGCGGGTCGATCCGGCGGGCTGCAGCGGCCCTCCCTGCCTGTCGGGCCTCCCACTGATCGGGCTGGATACCACCCTTGCAACTGGCTGGTTGCAGTGGCTCGGTAACGTGCCGCTCGACAGTCTGATCGCGCACGCCGACCAGCAGCTGAGCGGGCTCGTCGTTGGTGCTGGCCCGGCAGGTCGGACTGACGGTTCATGTGACCTCACCGCGCCAGGAAACCTGGGCGATCCTGCCGGACCGGCTCAATCCTGTGGCTCGTACCTCCCCATCAGCGTTGCCGCCGCGGGGACAGAGCTGCAGGATGGTGTGGGTCAGGGACTGCTGATCGGGCAAGGTTCACTTGTCCTCAGCGGTTCCTTCCAGTTCACCGGGCAGGTCGTGGTGCGTGGTTCCCTCACGTTACGGGACCAGGCGAGGCTGGTGGGATCAGTCGCGGTGACGGACAGCGTGACACTCACCGGCAACAGCCGGGTTCAGCGATCGACCTGTGCGGTACGCCGAGCGGGTCGGGGTGCGGCTCGACCGTTCTTTCCGGTGGCTCGACGGTGGTTCCGGACTCCGTAGGCGGGGCGGCAAATCGCCGGGAGTTCTTGGTCTTGCCGCAGATTCCGGCAGCCCCGATCGCTGCAAAACGCAAAGGCCGACATGGATTTTTCTGCTAAGTGTTTGTTGTGTATTCGCTTAAGCCATGGTAGTAGGTCTTGGCATATGCGTTGCTTTACTAATATGCAGAGTCACAACGGTCGGCCCCGACCAACGTTCCCGCAGGTACCCATCTTGGAGGCAGCATGAATCGCAAGGGCTTTACGCTGATCGAACTTCTGATCGTGGTGGTGATCATCGGCATTCTCGCGGCGATCGCGATCCCGAAGTTTGCCAACACGAAGCAGAAGGCGATCGTGGCGTCGATGAAGTCGGATCTGCGCAAT
>JANOFA010000508.1:0-3057 GCA_031413355.1 Gemmatimonadota bacterium
TGGAAGACCCGTTCCAGGAAGGCGAGGTCGCCCTTCCCGCCGCGGCTGTTGCGGTCCATCTGGTACACCCGCCAGGTGGCCCAGGCATGCACCGGTGGGTTCACGTCGCCGAAAGCCCATTCGTAGGCCGGCAGCTGTCCATTGGGATGCATGTACCATTCGCGAGTCAGCAGCACCAGCTGCTCCTTGGCGAACGCGGGATCGACGAGGACAAGCGGGATGCAGTGGAAGGCGAGATCCCAGGCCGCGTACCAGGGATATTCCCAGGTGTCCGGCATCGAGATGATGTCGGCGTTGTTGAGGTGACGCCACTCGCTGTTCCGGCCGTGGCGTCGCTCCGACGGTGGCGCAGGCTGGGCGGGATCCCCGTCGAGCCAGCCCGGGAGATCGTAGTGGAAGAACTGCTTGCTCCAGAGCATGCCTGCGATTGCCTGGCGCTGGACCAACCGCGCATCAGGGTCGGCGAGATCCACCTGCAGCTCGGCGAAGAAGGCATCGGCTTCTGTTCGCCGAGTTGTCACCACCTGGTCATGCGCCGGCCAGGAGATCGCATCCCCTTCAGCACTGAGCTGCACCCGCACCTGACGGGACGACCCGGCCGGGATCTCCAGCACGATGTGCGCGGCGGCCTTGGTGCCCGCGCGCGCGGGGTTGATCGCATCTGCACGGCCGTCGACGACATACTCGTGGAAGGCGTCCTTGCTGTAGCCGGGCCGGTCCACGCCGTAGAGTCGGCGGACGTTGGTCTCATTCTCGGTGAACATCAACGGCGCCGCGCCTTCGACCGTCCATGCCAGCCGGCCAAGCCGCTCATGTTCGGCCACAACGACCCCCGGCCCACCCTGACTGAGTTTCGGCCGCACGGCGCCCTCGGCCCACGACCAGGTGTTGCGGAACCAGAGCTGGGGCAGGACGTGCAGCGTCGCCGCCGCTGGTCCGCGGTTGTGGATGGTCAGCGTCAGGTGGAGCGCCTCCGGCGACCGCTTGGCGTACTCGACCTCGACATCGAAGTAGCGATTCTCCGCCAGGGCACCGGTCTCAATCAGCTCGTACTCCAGCCCGGTAATGCCGCGGCGACGGTTCTCCTCCAGCAGATCGGCGTAGGGAAAGGCCGCGTGGGGGTACTTGTATAACATCCGGTTGTAACTGTGGGTGGGCGTGGCGTCGAGAAAGTAGTACAGCTCCTTGACGTCCTCGCCGTGGTTCCCCTCGCTGTTGGTCAGGCCAAAGAGCCGCTCCTTGAGGATCGGGTCCCGGCCATTCCACAAGGCGAGACCGAGGCAGAGCAGCTGCTCCGCATCGGAGAAGCCCGCGATACCATCCTCGCCCCAGCGGTAGGCGCGGCTCCGCGCATGGTCGTGAGGAAATGCGTCCCATGCCGCGCCTGAGCTGCTGTAGTCCTCCCGGACGGTGCCCCACTGCCGCTCCGAGAGGTACGGCCCCCAGCGCTTCCAGGCTGCGGTGCCCTCGTTCGCTTCGCGGAGGCGCTCGGCTTCTGCATGATCTCGTTTCATGATCTCTCTCCCACGAGCCAGTCGTATGTGGTGGCCTGTTCGGCGGCGATCACGAGGCGCAGGCGAGTGACGAAGTCTGCGGGAGCCCGCACCTCGCGCAGGCGCTCCCGCACCACCCGCCAGAGGGTCTGCTCGAGGCAGGCTGCCCGAGCGCATGCCGTGCAGTCGTGGAGTTCCCTCTGTGCGCCCCACTGCTGACGTCGGCTGGTGTCAGAATCGCCCCGCACTGTCATGACGCAACGCCCTGCGGTGCATTTCCTCGGTCGTGCACGGTCCATTCGCTGTCCCTGCCTCGGTCGTGATTCAGCCGGGACTCGATCGCCCCGGCGCAGGGAACCTGCGCGGTCCGCCTTGAGGCCCCCCGGGCCTCCACGCAATAACTCACCGACGTGCGGGATGGTTCCCCAGCGGATCGCGGGATATGTTAGAAACGTCGACAACCGGAGGAGTGAGCCATGGGACAGATTCGGCATCGTGATACGGGTGATGTGCTCTTCGAATTCGGAGGGAATTCCCTGGCCGGTGCGGTGCTGCCGGGAGTCGTCCTGCTCTACGGGGATCTGGCGGGCATGGACTTGAGCGGGGCCGACCTGCGCGGGGCCGATCTCTGCTCGACAAACCTGAGCGGCGCGAACCTGCGGGGGGCAAATCTGAATGGGGCGGACCTGAGTGGCGCGGACCTGACCGACACGGTGCTGGACGGGGCCAACCTGACCGACGCTCGCGTGCTCGGCGTCAATCTTACCGGGACATCGCTGCGGGACGCCGACCTGACCCGCATTACCGCCAAGCTAGCCTACTCGCTCGGTCGGGCACCCGATTGCAGCGGCGCGACCATGGAACGCGCCTCACTGGCCCACACCTCCCTGCCCCTGGCCCGGTTCACCGGCGCCGACCTCTCCGAGGCGACGCTCAACCACAGCGCACTGGCCGGCGCCGATTTCACCGGTGCCATGCTGGCCAACGCCAGCCTCACGGGCACCGATCTGACCGGCGCGAAGCTACGGCATGCGGACCTTTCCTGGGGCCTGCTGCATGCCACCCAACTGACCGGCGCCGATTTCACCGAGGCAACCATCGGCCGGACCGTCTTTGCGGCCTGTCCCACCCTGGCCGCCGCTCAGGGCCTCGCGGAGGTAAACCACGCCGACCGTTCTGCGATTGATCTGGAGACCCTCACGGCCGCCCCGGCGCTGCCGGCGGAATTCCTGGATGGGATTGGCGTCGGGCGCGGGCTCAGCGGCCGCCACGCGCTTCCCGTTCCCACGCGGCCCTAGCCGCGGCTTCCACGCTCCTCCGCGAGTCGCTTCAACAGCTCCTCGCGCAGCGACGGAGGCGCTGCGATGCGGGAGAGCTTGGAGCGAATGTCCGAAATGACCCGGGACTCGAACCGATGCTCGCTGGCACAAACGGCACAGGTGCGCAGGTGTTCCTCGACCAGCCGCAACTCTTCCACCGAGAGTTCGTGATCGATGAAATCATCCAGACGTCCGAATACCTCCTCGCAGGTCAGACGCGTCGGGCCCATGGCGCTCATGCGTCA
>JANOFA010000509.1:0-1791 GCA_031413355.1 Gemmatimonadota bacterium
AAAAGAAACTGTCGGAATGGATTCCCAAACCCATCACCCCACCCGCTAAAAAGGGAGAACAAGAGCGCCCCAAACCATGAACCGGCACCTTCAAACCCTCCTCGCCGTCTCGACGCAGCCCCCCTGGTCCACCGCGACATCCACGATGACGGAGCCGGGCTTCATGATCTTGAGGTCTTCCCGCTTGACTAGATGTGGCGCCTTGGCGCCGGGGAGCAGCACGGCACCCACGACGAGGTCGGCCCGGCGGATCGCCTCGAGAATATTGTGCCGGTTGGAGTAGATCGTGGTCACGTTGGCCGGCAGCACATCGGCCAGGTACCGCAGCCGGTCGAGCGAAATATCGAGGATGATCACCCGGGCACCGAGGCCGGCGGCCATCTTCGCCGCATTGATGCCGACGACACCGCCACCGATGATCGCCACTTCCGCCGGCGCCACACCGGGCACGCCACCGAGCAGGACACCGCTCCCGCCGTACACCTTCTCGAGGTATTTCGCCCCCTCCTGCACCGCCATCCGGCCGGCAACTTCCGACATCGGGGTGAGCAGCGGGAGTTCGCCATGGGGCAGCTGGACCGTCTCGTAGGCCACCGCGATCGCCTTCGACTTGATAACCGCGCGGGTGAGCTCCTCGGCCGCGGCGAAGTGGAAATAGGTATAGATGATCTGGCCGGCGCGCATCCGGGGCCACTCGACCGCGATGGGCTCCTTCACCTTCATGATCATCTCCGCCCGGGCCCAGACATCGTCCGCGGTCGGGAGGATCTTTGCCCCGGCGGCAACATAGGCTTCATCCGTGAAGCCGCTCCCGATGCCTGCGCCCTGCTCGACGTAGACCGTGTTCCCGCGGGTCGCAAAGGCTTCCGCTCCCGCCGGGACGAGGGCCACACGGTTTTCGTTGGTCTTGATCTCCTTCGGAACGCCGATGATCATGAGGGTCTCAGGTTGAACGTTTGTGTTGGCGTGACGCGACCAGCGGTCAGCATTCTGCAGTCAGCGATCAGCGATCAGCCACTGCACGATGCACCAACGCCTGGATTCCGCCCCCAGGCCGCTGAATGCTGATCGCTGAACGCTCCCCGCCTATTCCGGTCCCAGCCGCACGACCGTCTGCCGCTCCGGCGCGAAGAACTCCGCCGCCAGCGCGGCCACATCCTCCCGGCGTACCGCGTCGATTTCGGCGAGAATCTGATCCAGCGGCTGGTAGGGCTCGTCGTGCAACACCAGCGTGGCCAGCCGGTTCATCCGGCTCACCGGGCTCTCCAGCGACAGCATGACCTGTCCCTTGAGCTGCTGCTTGCCCTGCGCGACATCCTCCGCGCTCAATCCCTCCGCCGCCAGCAGGGCATACTCGGACTGGATGGCCTCGGTGGCCTGCACCGCCGTGGCCGGCTGGGTGCCGATGTAGACCCCCGCCACGCCTGCGGTCTGAAAGAACTGCTGGAAGGCGTAGATCGCGTACGCCAGCCCGAGCTCCTCCCGGATGCGCTGGAACAGCCGACTCGACATCCCGCCGCCAAAGGCGTTGGTCAGGATGGAAAGGGCGAATCGGCGCCGGTCCCGGTAGGAAAAGGTATCGGAGCCGAAGAGGAGGTGGACCTGTGTGGTATCCCGCTCGACCCGGTGCAATTCCCCCCGCGCCGCGATCCGGCCTGGCACCGGCGGATGGGACGCTCCGGCTCGGTCGCCGTCGCACCAGCCCTCCCTGGCCAGCAGTTCCACGACCTGCTCATGGTCGACATGCCCCGCCACGGCGATCACGCAGTTTCCCGGGAAATACCCCGCGCG
>JANOFA010000510.1:0-5822 GCA_031413355.1 Gemmatimonadota bacterium
CCGGTGGCACCTGCCTCCTGCCACCTGCCACCTGCCACCTGCCACCTGCCACCTGCCACCTGCCACCTGACGGGTAACCCTGCCCTCCCCCCCTTCCCTTGTCATCGCACGGCGCGCCGGTCGGGATTGAGCAGGAAGCGCCACGGTGAGCCGAATCCGTGCACCCGGGGCACTGGCCCTCCTTCCGCCACGAGCGGGTGCCCTTCGTTGGCCCAGCGGAAAATGCTGCCTTCCAGATTTTGGACATTGGAGAAGCCCGCAACTTTCAGTGCCTCTGCAGCGACGGCGCTGCGATAGCTGACGGCGCAGTAGGTGACGAGGGGGGTGGTCCGTGGCAGTGAAAGCAGGTCGGGCGGCAATGGCGCACCGGGTTCGAGTCTCCGGGCACCCGGCAGGTGGCTGATGGTGAACTCTGCTTCTGTCCGGACGTCGAGCAGCAGCGGAGCAGCCGAATCCGCCCCGGCCTGCCACCGCTGCAGTGCGGAGGATGAGATCCAGCGGACCTCCGGATACTGCAGTCGGATGATGGTGGTGAGTCCGGAGAGCAGCAGTGGCCTGCCGCCGAGCCCGAGGCCGATGAGCCCCGCGAGCAGCAACCCCGCACCGACCCAGCGACTCCGGCGCATCAGGCCACGCTACGCAACCGGAAGTGACCGGGTGCGCGGGGTCTTCGTCCGCAGTTCCTCATAGAACTTCTCCCGCACGCCAAGCGCATTGACCTCGCACATCGGGACGAGCTGGTCGCCGACAGGTACGTTGAGGACGCAGAGGCCGAGTCGCTCCTGCCCCACGGGAGAGAGCGCCTCCTCCCGGCTCATGAAATGGTGACTCACGATCACCAGGCCGTTGACCCGGGCCCGGCCGGTCAGCAGACGCCAGGCGAAGCGCCAGGGATGCAGGCCGTCGAACCGCCCCAGCCAGGTCCGAAGATACGCCCCGGCAGTGCCTAACAGGAAGGCGGGCTCGCGCAGCGCCAGTGCCGCAATGCGGGTGAGTTTCTCGACCGGCGCATCCAGCCGGAAGCTGACCCCGCCGAAGCGCAGCAGGAATCCGTCCACGGCACTCTGGTCCATCGGGTCGCCATCGGTGCGTATGGGATGGAACCGGGGTGTCTCGTCCTCCTGCCGCGACACGACCCCGGCGAGATACCGGTTGCAGCCGGGATGCCCCAGCCACATCAGGCCGCGTTCCAGCCGCTGTGGACTTGCGCCGGGTCCGTCAATTCCTTCCGCAATCTTCTCCCACAGGACCTCCACACTCGCGCCACCACCAAGTCCGTCGAGGGTGCGGCCCACCTGGGCGACGGGCTGGAAGCTGATCAGGCGGAACGCGTCCGCATTCCGGGCGAGCCAGCGCACCACGGCCGGAACTCCGGCGAGGTTGTCGGCGGTGACCGTCATCGTGGTCGCGGCGCGGAGCGGCCGACCGGTCCGGCGACTCACTGTGCGGATCATGTCGGCGAACTCTTCCCGCAGGGGCATGAGCTCTTCTTCGGTCCGGGCGTGCCGGTAACCATCTCCCAGGCGGCCGCGCTGGGTCGTGTCGATGTGGATGCTGACCTCGACCAGTCCCCCTTCGACGACCAGACGCTCGAGCAGCCCGGGCCGACGACGAAAGGTATCGCCGTGGGTCATGAGCATCGGAATGAGCCGGAGCGACTGGGCGTAGCGCAGCAGTTCGATCAGTTCGGCCTCGGGCCGGAGTGTCAGCTCGCCATCGGTCAGCTGCAGGTTGCCGGCGTTCCCCAGCGAGGGCCGCAGACGCCGCATCTGTTCCTTGACCGCCTCGACGGAAAGCGGCGGGATCGTGTTGGCCTCTTCGCCGAGGTAGCACCCCACGCAGGCAAAGTCGCAGCGCGGCAGCGCGCCGATCGTCGCGCCACACCCGTTCCCGCCGCGCCCCAGCATCTGATGCGGCGTTCGCAGCTGCTCGGGCACGCGCGCCCAGGAACGCGCAAGATTGGCCCGCGTTTCGGCGAGGACGGGCTCGCGGAGGATCTGCCAGAGGGATTGGTTGGCGGGCATAGCTGCTGCCTGGGAGCAGGGGGTGGACGCTGGGCGGTTGGGTGATTGGGCGGTTGGGCGGTTGGGCGATTGCGGTGTTTCGACGCCGCGGGTCATCGCTCCGCTCGTCCCACTCACGGCGCTCTGCCTTCCATCTAGTTCGGCGCCATCTTCCTGGTATTGGCCTGGCTGTTCAGGCTCCAGTCGTAGTCGGTGTACTCGAATTTCGCCCAGGCGCCGCTTTCGAGCAGTGTCTTCTCCGGCCCCTCGGCATACCACCTCGCGATAAACCGACCTACCGCCTGCTTGCTGCCACCGAAGTCCTTCTCGTAGTCGCGGAACTTGAAGACCTGGCTGACGTAGACCGTCTTCTTCGTCGCGTCCACCCGGTTCTTGGCCGGCGACTCCTGCAGAAAGACCCGGCCCTGGTCGGTGAGCTGCTCCTCCAGTCGGGCACCAGTGTAGGCCTCGCTCCGAAGTGGCGGACAGCCGATCGCGGCGCAGACCAGCGCGAAGTGAATGCGGGGCTCCATGAACTCCGGCCGGATGATCTTCTGTTCGATGAAGTCCAGACCATAGGCACTATCGCCGATCAGCGCCAGCTTTTCGGTCCACGGGCCATAGCCTTTGATGAATCCGCCGGTCTTGTTGATGTTCCGGATGGACTTCGTCTCATCGTGCTTGAGGATCAGCTTGATGGTATAGGCGTTGTAGGCGTTGATCCAGAACGCCAACTGCTCATCGCGAGGGAGAGTGCGGGGGTTGAACGCGGCGAGCTGCTGCAGATAGCTCTCAAACTCCGGCGCCTGGCCAAAGGCTTCGTAGTCGACCATGCCGTCGACGACATGTGCGTGGAGCAGGGCGTCGAATCCGGAGTGGTCAAAGGTCTGGGCCATCGCCGGCCGGACAACAACGAGAGCGAGGGCGACGACGGCAGCGGTGCGAAGAACCATGGCGATCCTCAGGGGGCGGACGGTCGGGCGGTCAGACGGCCGGACGGCCGGACGGCCGGGCGCGGAATGCCCTAGGTACGCCGCGGGCGGCGGGATGGATTGGAAGAAGCCGTCAGCCGTCAGCGCGGAGCTTAATGTTCGCTCTCCACCGCCTACCGCCTATCGCCTACCGCCGGTTCACGACAACTGGAGCCTGACCCCGAAGCAAAGTACCTTTCCCGCCTCATGTTACAGCTCCTGCTAGACGCCGAACTCTTCGCCCCTGGATCCCTCGGGCGACAGCACCTGCTGATCGGTGGCGGAAAGATATTGTGGATGGGCGCCGAGCCGCCGGCCCTCGGCGCCGGGCTCGGGGTGACGACCCATCGCTGTGCCGGCCGGCGGATGATTCCCGGCCTGATCGACGGGCACGTACACCTGACTGGTGGTGGCGGCGAGGCGGGCTACGAGACCCGGGTGCCCCCAGTCGCCCTGACCCGCTTCACGCTCGGCGGCATCACCTCGGTCGTGGGGGTGCTGGGTACCGATGACGTCGCCCGGGACACCGGCAGTCTGGTGGCGACCGCACGCGGGCTGATCTCTGAGGGACTGTCGGCGTGGTGCCATACCGGGGGCTATCACTATCCGCCGACGACGCTGACGGGCTCGGTGCGGGGCGACATCGTCCACATCGACCGCATTATCGGGGTCGGCGAAATCGCATTGAGCGATCACCGCTCGAGCCAGGTAACGCTCGATGAGCTGCTCCGGCTCGCCGCCGAGGCGCATGTGGGCGGGATGATGACGGGGAAGGCGGGCATCGTGCACCTGCATCTGGGCGACGGATCACGCGGTCTGGAGCTGGTGCGCCAGGCGCTCGACACCGGTGAAATTCCGGCGCGGGTCTACAATCCGACTCATGTGAACCGGCGCCGTGCCTTGTTCGAAGAGGCCTGTGCCCTGACTGGTCGCGGATGTACGATCGACGTCACCGCCTTTCCGGTCGGCCCCGCCGAGGATGCCTGGTCCGCGGCGGATGCCCTTGTACGGTACCTCGATGCCGGCCTGCCGGCGGGACAGATCACCATCAGCTCGGACGGTGGCGGATGCCTGCCGGTCTTCGACTCCGCAGGGCGGGTGACGAGCATGGATGTCGGCCGGCCGGGCGCGCTGGCCCTGACGTTGCAGGAGCTGGTCACATCCGGCCATCCACTTGAACAAGTGCTGCCCGCGTTCACCACAAATGTGGCGGCAGCGCTTCGGCTTCCGGGTAAGGGGCGCCTCAGTCCAGGCGCCGACGCAGATCTGGTGGTGCTGGATGAGGCCGGTGGCGTCGTCGATGTCATGGCCGGCGGCCGGTGGCATGTGCAGGATCATGTCCCGGTGATCCGGGGAACATTCGAAGGAGCATTGGCATGAGTCCGTCGCGTCCGCATGAAGATGTCGCCCGCGGTTACATCATCCCGATCGGCGGCGCGGAGGAGAAGATCAACGACCCATCAATTCTCCGGCGCTTCGTGAAGCTTTGCGGCGGACGGCAGGGGCGCATCGTGATCGTCTCGACGGCCTCGCTCGCCTCCGACACCGGCGAGCGGTACGAATCGATCTTCCGCGACCTGGGCGCCCGGCACGCGGACGCACTGCCGCTGGAGAGCCGGACCGATTGCGACTCGCCCGACGCGATGCACACGCTGGAGAAGGCCACGGGCATCTTCATCACCGGCGGCAACCAGCTGCGACTCGCCACCCACCTCGGTGGCACCCCGATCGCCAAGGCGCTCCGCCTGCTCAACGCCCGCGGGGTGCATGTCGCCGGCACCTCCGCCGGAGCAGCGTTTCTCTCCGAGCACATGATCGCCTTCGGTGAAGAGGGCGCCTCTCCGCGCGCCGGCAGCGTGACCCTCGCCCCCGGGCTGGGCCTGACCAACCGGGTCGTGATCGACCAGCACTTCCGCCAGCGCGACCGTCTGGGCCGCCTGCTCACCGCCCTGGCCTACAATCCGTTCGCCGTGGGGTTGGGCCTCGATGAGGACACCGCAGCGTTCATCGGGCCGGATGAAACGATCGAGGTGACCGGCTCCGGCGCCATTACCGTGGTCGATCCCTCCGGTATCGAGTTCAGCTCGATGGACAAGGCCAATCGCGACGATCCCGTCTGCCTCATCGGCGTCAAGCTGCATCTGCTGATCCAGGGCGCCACCTT
The DNA here is from genome assembly GCA_031413355.1 of Gemmatimonadota bacterium. GTDB lineage: Bacteria > Gemmatimonadota > Gemmatimonadetes > Gemmatimonadales > GWC2-71-9 > JADJOM01. The sequence goes on from JANOFA010000510.1 coordinate 5,139, forward strand.
CCAGCTGCACACCCGGATCGCCTCGGCAGGGACGGTCGCGACCGCCAAGGGGTAGGCACCCCTCTTCCGCTCCCCTCCGGCGCGCGGTACGATTTCCCGATGCGCATCCTCGATCGTTCGGTCTACATCGGTCCCAGCCTGTATGCCCACTTTCCCGTCATCCGGCTGGAGCTGGACTTGGGCGAGCTCGAGGCATGGCCCACCGTCCGGCTTGGACCGGGCTTCACCAATGCCCTGCTGGCGGCGCTGCCCGGCCTCGCCGAGCATGGCTGCTCTCACGGCGAAGCCGGCGGATTCCTGCGCCGCTGCCGCGAGGACGAGGGGACCTGGCTGGGCCATGTGCTGGAACATGTCGCCATCGAGCTGCAGGCTGTCGCCGGCGAAAAAGTCACGTTTGGCAAGACCCGCTCGCTCGACAGGCCGGGTCTCTACCAGGTCGTCTTCCAGTTCGAGGAGGAGTCGGTCGGGCTGGAGGCCGCCAATCTCGCGATCACCCTGATCCAGTCACTCCTGCCCGTCGAGCTGCGCAGCTCCAATGCGGTCCCGGCGGACTTCCATGGCCAGACCTCGATCGAGTCCTTCATCCGCTTCGCGCAGCGGCGCGACCTCGGCCCCAGCACCATGTCGCTGGTGCAGACCGCGCAGGATCGCGGCATCCCCTGGCTGCGGCTGAATTCGCAAAGC
>JANOFA010000511.1:0-11547 GCA_031413355.1 Gemmatimonadota bacterium
GGACGCCGCCGGCTGGACGGCCACGATGCTGAACCCGGCGGTCACGGGCGTGCCGAACACCTGCGGTATCTACACCGGCGTGGTGGGCAACAGCCCGAACGTCGCTGTGACTCAGGAAGGCTCGCCCGGCTGCTGGTAAGCCTCTGAGGTTGCACGATGGCGGGCGATCCACACGGGTCGCCCGCCATTTTGTTGTCGTCAAGTTGGGAGATCGATGTCGTGGGCCACGCGAATTCCGCGTGGCTCATTTCAGTTCAAGTTGTTTTTGCACAACCATTTACTACAGTATGGCTCAAGCAAGTTCGCCTGTTGGCCGATAGTGGGGCTAAAATGCGGTACGCTGTGTGCTAGGATGTACCGGCGAACCAGACAGACCTCAAGCATTGTATGATGGGAAAGTAGATAAGTTGCACCTTCCCAACGGTTTGTTGTTTTCACCTCAAGCAACTTGAGAGCTTGACAAAAGTCGGGACAGGCTGTAGCATAGCCTTCCATTCCCATTTACAGCTACCTAGCTCCAGAACGGTCAGACGCCTATGGGCCTCTTCAGCCGGAAAAAGACTACGGTCGCCCTGGATATCGGATCCGGGCTGATCAAGCTGGTGGTGATCACCCACGGGGTCGGCGATCCGGTCCTGACCAAGGTGGCCTACACCAGCGTGGTCGATGATGCAATCGTCGAGGGCGAGATCATGGACCCTGGCATCGTCGCGGATGCCATCAAGGGCCTCCTCGCCTCGGCGGGCGTCAAGACGAAGCAGGTGGTGATCGCCGTCGGCGGACGCGACGTGATCATCAAGAAGATCCAGATGGACCGGATGAAAGAGGCCGACGCGCGGGAAGTGATCCGCTGGGAGGCCGAGCAGCATGTGCCGTTCGACATGGAAAACGTGGAGCTCGATTTCCAGATCCTGGATCCGGAGGGTGAGGGGCTGCAGATGACGGTGCTCCTGGTCGCGGCCAAGCGGGAGCTGGTCGAGAACAAGGTGGCGCTGCTGGCTGAAGCGGGCCTGACTCCGATCGTGATCGACGTGGATGCCTTCGCGCTGCACAATGCGTTTGAAGTGAACTATCCCGACGAGATGCGTGGTGTCGTGGGTCTGGTCAACATCGGCCACGAAATGACCAACATCAATATCCTGGAAGACGGGATTCCGGTGCTCACCCGGGACCTCCCCGTCGGCACCCGGCGGCTCCGCGAGGATATCCAGCGGGAGCGCGGGCTGTCGGCCGAAGAAGCCGATCAGCTGCTGCAGGGCTTTGAGCGCAACGAGATCCTGGATCCCTTTCTCGAGACCCGGGGTGAGGAGCTGGCGGTCGGCATCGAGCGCGCGGCGGCCTTCCTCCAGTCGGCCAGTCGTTCCGCCGGCGGTATCTCGCGGCTCTGGCTTACCGGCGGCGGTGGCCGGATCCCCGGACTGAACAAGGTACTGGCCGACCGGCTCCGCATGCCGGTCGAACTGGCGAACCCGCTGGCCCGGCTGCGTGTGGCGGAAGGCGTCTTCTCGACCATGAACATGGACGAGATTTCTCCGCTGCTGATGCTGCCGATCGGCCTGGCGCTCCGGGCCGCCGCATGAGCCCCATGCCTGGAGACCGCCACTCATGATGATCACCGTCAACCTGCGTCCCGGCCAGAAGCGCAAGGCGGCTGGCGGCGGGACTCGCCAGGTGCTGGAGCGGTTCAAGTCGCTCGGTGCCAAGGTCAAGGATCCCTTTCTGGTGGGCGCGGCAGCCGCGTGCATCGGGACGGCCGGTTTCCTTGGGTACAGTTTCGTGACGAGCAACGCACAGTACACTGCCCTGGCCCCGAAGCTCCAGGCGGCGCAGGATGAACAGAAGCGGTTCGACAACCTGCTGAAACAGAAGCGACGCGCCGAGCTGATCGGCGATTCGCTCAAGGCCCAGATCGCCACGATCCGCGGGGTGGACGGCGATCGCTACGTCTGGCCCCACGTCCTCGACGAAGTCGCCAAGGCGCTGCCGCCATATACCTGGCTGACCACGATCGGTCAGCCGGTGGCCCAGCGGACGGTGGTTGCGGATACCGGTGAGGTCGTGCCGCGCGCGATGGTCTTCAAGCTGGAAGGCCGCACGATGGATCTGCAGGCCTATACCCGGTTCCTGCGCCAGCTCGAGGCGTCGCCGTGGCTCGACAACGTGACGCCGCTGGAGGCCAAGACGATTGTGGAGAAAGAGCGCCCGGTGACCCAGTTCACCATTCAGGCGACCTTTGCCAAGGCGGATTCCGCGTACATCCGCACGGTCCCCATCAGCCAGTCGGTGAGGTGAACCATGGCGCTGATTCCGCAGGACAAGCAGGTCCCGGTGCTGCTGATCGGTCTGGCACTGGTGATAGGCTATCTGGGCTACACCGGCACCGGCCTCGACACCGTCGGCCTGCGGGGCGTGAGCCAGACCAAGGACAGCATCGTCGCGCGACAGAAGTCGATCGACTCCCTCACCACCCTCACCGACAGCGCCAAGCGGCTGCTGGCTTCGGGCACGGTGGATGACCTGCGGCGCAAGCTGGAGGGCTACCGGGTGAGCCTCGAGCTGATGCGCCGGCTGGTACCGGATCGCAATGAGGTCGCCAACCTGATGGACGAGATCTCCACCCGGGCCAAGATCCGCGGGGTGCAGGTGGCGAACTTCCAGCCGCTGCCGCCCGAGCCCGGGCCGGCGCCGTTCCAGACCTACAAGTACCAGTACTCGGTGATCGGACGCTACGATCAGCTGGGCGAATTCCTGTCGGATGTCGCCAGCCTGCAGCGCATCATCGTGCCGGTTGACCTCAACCTCGGGATCGCCGACATGACCAGGGCCAAGGCATTGGGAGACAGCTCCGGTGCGCTGCTCGAGGCCCGCTTCCAGGTCCGCACATTCGTGAAGACGCCGGCTGGGGAGGGCCCGACCAGTGGCACCTGACGCAATGCGCCGGCTGCTTGCCGCCACCGCGCTCGTGGGTCTGGCGGCCTGTGGCGGCAAGAAGACCGAGGTACCCGCGGTGGATATGGCGGCCCTCAAGGCCCGCCGGGATAGCCTGCAACAGGTCGCCGTGAAGGACTCGGTGGCCCGGGTGCGGTTCACGGCCTGCAGCGATTCCATCATCGCCGTCGTGCAGAAGACCGCGGCCGGAAAGAAGCGGCTCGCCAGCGCACCGACGGGACTGATCCAGCCCGAAGTGCTCTCCACCTGCGGCAAGCCGCCGGCGGCCCCCGTGCCCGTGGCGGTGAAGGACAGCACCACGAAGCCGATGGCGCCCGGCGCCAAGCCCGACACCACGAAGCAGCTGGTGGCAGCCACACCGGCCGCGGCGAAGAAGGACAGCGCCAAAGTCCAGGCACCGGTTGCCGCGCCCCCCACCGCCGCCAAGCCCGGGCTCACACCGCAGCAGCAGCAGGTGATGCGGACGGACTCGCTGCGCCTGGTGCGCGAGAAGACCCGGACCGACTCGCTCAAGCAGGTGGCCGTGAAGCAGCGGGAGGATTCGCTGGTCCGGGCCAAGGCGGACAGCATCCGTGGTGATTCGATCCGTGTGGCCCGCGAGACCGAAGTCTCGCGTGAGACCTTTACCTATGCCGGCGGTGCCCGCGATCCGTTCCAGTCGCTGATCAGCACCGATCGGGTGGGGCCGGAATTCAATGATCTGCTGCTGGTCGGGGTGTACCTCGACCTGCGCCGGGCCGGCAACAGTGTCGCCGTGCTGCGCAACAAGGCGAACCAGAAGCGCTACAAGCTCCGCGTTGGCGACCGGCTCGGACGCCTGAAGGTGGCCCAGATCCGCCAGACCGACGTGGTGTTCACCGTTGAAGACATTGGATTCGAGCGCCAGGAAACACTGTCGCTACGCAAGAAGGACCCGGAGGAAACCCCATGACCCGTCATTGCATGTCCGCGCCCGTGCGACGCCTGGTGGCGTGCCTCGGGGTCTTCGCCCTCGTCACCGCCTCGCCGCTCCGTGCGGATGAGACCGGAACCGGCGCCGAGGTCACAGCCGTCAGCGTGCTGCCCACACCGGGGCACGCCGAACTCGTGATCGCCCTGCGCGGTGCCGCCGAAGTTCGGGACTTCGTCCTGCGCTCGCCGGACCGCCTCGTGATCGATATCGTCGGCGCCACGCTCCAGCGCTCCGGTGCGGCCTATGACGGCCTCCGGCGCGGTGCGATCCGCGACGTCCGCTTCTCCCAGTTCCGCCCCGATGTGGTGCGGGTGGTCATCCAGCTCGATGCCGCCACCGACTACAGTCTGGAGCGTTCCGGCGATGAGGTGCGGATCCGGTTTGGCTCCGACCAGAGCTTCCTGGCCTGGTCGAGCGCCGCTCCCTCCGAACTGCTCCCACCGCGAGCGGCGGCGCGCGACGTGATTGCGCCGGAGCCGGAAGTGCGCGTGCCGGCCGAGCCCGCGACGGTGCTGACCACCGCGATGGCCGCTCCGGCACCACGCATCACCGTGACCTGGGACAAGGCAACGATCGCCGATGTGGTGGTCGGCTTCGCGGCGTTCTCCGGCCGCACCATCATCCTGGGCAAGGACATCAAGGGCGAAGTCACCGCCGAAGTGAAGAACCAGCCGTGGACGGAAGCCTTCGCGGCGGTGCTGGCGACCCAGGGGCTGCAGGCCACGGAGTTGCCCGGTGGCATCATCCGGGTCGACACGCCGGCCGCACTGGCCGCGCTCGACTCCACCGAGCCGACGATCACCCGCATGATCCCGATCAACTACGCGAGCGCCAGCCAGCTGCTGCCGAGCGTGAAGTCGATTCTGACGAAGCGCGGCGCCGTCGTGAGCGATACGACGACGAACTCCCTGATCGTGACCGAGACCCGCACCCGGATGACCGAGGTGCAGGATTTCGTGAAAAACCTCGATGTCCGGACACCGCAGGTGTCCATTCAGGCCAGGATCATCTTCGTCGACCGGACCAACGTCGAAGCCCTGGGTCTCAAGTATGACATCGGTTCCGCCGAGGGGCCGTTTTACAACAAGGTGGTGCAGCGGGTCGATCCCACGACGGGCGAACTGTTCGACGACAAGAATTTTGTCTCGGTTGCCGGCGAGGGTGTTGCCGCCGTCGGCAACGCCGACGGCATCATCACCCAACCGGCCCTCGATCTGGTCTGGTCCACCGCCATCGGCGGCTTCCGCTTCACCTCGTTCCTTCAGGCGCTGCAGCGGGTCGACCTGGCGGACGTTCAGGCCGAGCCCTCGATCACGACCGTCGACAACCGCGAAGCAGTCATCAAGGTGGGCGAGGACGTGCCGGTGCGCATCATCGACGCGGCCAGCTCGTCCGGCGGTGACGCCAAGGCGACGGTGTCCTTCAAGGAGACCGGCATCATCCTCCGGGTGACGCCGCACGTCACCAATAACCGCCAGGTGCTCATGCAGCTCGAGGCGGAGCGATCAAACGTCAAGTTCGTCTCGACCTTTGACGCCGGGTTCACGGTCCAGAAGCAGAACGCCAAGAACCAGCTCCTGGTCAACGATGGCGAGACGGCCGTGATCGGCGGCCTGACGGTGACGGAAGTGAGCAAGACCAGCTCGGGGCTGCCGTTCCTGTCGCAGCTGCCGGTGATCGGCAAGCTGTTCGGCTTCACCACGAACACGGAAAACCGGAAGGATCTCATCATCCTGGTGACTCCGCGGATTCTGGACGACAACGAATAACCCGGGCAGCAGGACTGCCGGTGGCGCGAGCCCGACCGCCGGTCGGGCTCGCCTGTTATGGGGGAGCAGCACGTGGCACTGAGGTATCTCACCGCCGGAGAATCGCACGGCAAGGCGCTGGTGGCGATCGTCGAAGGGCTGCCGGCCGGGCTGCCGGTCAGCGCCGAACAGGTCGATCGCGATCTGGGCCGCCGCATGATGGGCTACGGTCGCGGGGCGCGGATGAAGATCGAACGCGACCGGATCGAGTGGCTCTCCGGTGTGCGGGCCGGCGAAACGCTGGGAAGCCCCGTCGCCATGGTGGTGCACAACCGCGACTGGAGCAACTGGGAAGATGTGATGGCGGCCGAAGGGACGCCGGGGGAGGATCGTCGCCGGCAGGTCTTCCGACCCCGTCCCGGTCATGCCGATCTCGTCGGCGTCCTGAAATACGACCGGCATGACGCCCGCGACATCCTGGAGCGCGCCAGCGCGCGGGAGACCGCGGCGCGCGTCGCCGCTGGGGCACTCGGCCGCCGGCTGCTGGAGGAGTTCGGGGTCGACATCGGCAGCCACGTCGTCTCGCTCGGTGGTATCCGGGCCACGCCGCCCGGAGCACTGCCCCTTCCGCTCAACCCCGCCGCCGATCGTTCCGAAATCCGGGTGCTGGATCCCGAGGTGGAGGAGCAGATCATCCGCCGGATCGATCAGGCCAAGAAGGAGGGCGACACGCTCGGCGGTGAGTGCGAGGTCGTCGTCCGCGGCCTTCCCGCCGGGCTGGGCAGCCATGTCCACTGGGATCGCAAACTGGACGGACGCCTCGCCGGGGCGCTGATGTCCATCCAGGCGGTCAAGGCGGTGGAAATCGGGATGGGCTTCGAGGCGTCGCGGCGCCCCGGATCCGAGGTGCATGATTCCATCGATGCGAGTGCGACGCCGGGCCGGCCCGCCGCGGCGCCCGCGCTGCGGGGCGGCTATCGCCGCCGCAGCAACAACGCCGGCGGCCTCGAAGGTGGCATGACCACCGGCGAGCCGCTCATCATCCGGGTCGGCATGAAGCCGATCGCCACGCTCATGGCGCCATTGCCAACGATCGATCTGCGCACCGGCCTGCCCGCCAAGGCCCAGAGTGAACGCTCGGATGTCACCGCCGTGCCTGCGATGGGGGTGATCGCCGAGGCGCTGACGGCGTTCGTGCTGGCCGATGCGCTGGTGGAGAAATTCGGCGGCGATTCGTTGCGCGAGATGCAGCGGAACTGGCAGGCCTATCTGGCGCAGCTCGCCGAACGGTGGGCGCGGCTCGCCGATGGTGCGGCGCTCCCCGTCGAGGAGATCTGATGCCACGTCACGTTGTCCTGATCGGGCTGCCTGGCGCGGGCAAGACCACCATCGGCCGGCTGCTGGCCGAACGGCTGCGCGCGCCGTTCGTGGATCCCGACGCGATCATCGTGCGCAAGGCGCAGAAACCGGTCACCCGCATCTTCGCCGAAGACGGTGAAACGACGTTCCGGGCACTCGAACTGGAAACGATGCGCGCTGTCCTGGCGGGGCCGCCCTCGGTGATCGCCCCCGGTGGCGGGTGGGGGGCCCAGCCCGGCGTACTGAAAGACACGCGAGCGGTGGCGTTTCTGGTCTACATCCGGACGATGGCGCTGACGGCGGCGAAGCGCGCCGGTGTCGAGGGGAATCGGCCCCTGCTGGTCGGTGAAGATCCGGTCGAGAAGATGCGCATCCTGCTCAAGGAACGCGAAGCATTCTACCTTGAGGCCGACGCCGAAGTGAAGGCGGACGTGAAATCCGCCGCGCTTCTGGCCGACGAAATTGCCGTGCTCGCGCGGGCCCACGCGGGGTGGGCCTGATCGTTTCGGCCGCACGCGTGCGACCCCGCTGGAAACCTCCCGCCTTGCCAATCCCTTGCGCCCGGGATTTTCTTGTCAGCGGCCGGAATGACTCCGGCCCCGTCCGAGAGCCGTAACAGCGACCTCATGGCCACTACGAAAAAAGCAAAACCACCCGCTCGCGCTACCGCGCCGAAGAAGAAGCGCGCTGCCGCCGCCGCGGAGACGAGTGGGCCCGCGAAGGTTGCGAAGGCCGCGCCGGCACCGAAGAAGCGCGCCAGCCGGCCACGGTCGGCGGCGCCCGAGGGGCCCAGTGGCCAGGCGCTGGTGATCGTCGAGTCGCCCACCAAGGCCAAGAGCATCGGCAAGTATCTGGGCCGGGGCTACGACGTGAAGGCCACCGTGGGCCACATCCGCGACCTGCCGACCCGCAAGCTCGGCGTCGATGTCGACAACAACTTCGAACCGCAGTACGTCACCATCAAGGGCAAGACCCAGACACTCGCGGACCTGAAAAAGGCGGCCAAGCGCGCCAGCGCCATCTACCTCGCGACCGACCCTGACCGTGAGGGAGAGGCGATCGCCTGGCATGTCGCCGGCCAGCTTGACACCACGGCCCCGATGCACCGGGTGCGCTTCGAGGAGATCACCAAGGAGGCGGTGAAGGCCTCGATGGCCAAGCCGGGCCAGGTGAACGAGGACCTGGTCAACGCGCAACAGGCGCGCCGCATCCTCGACCGCCTGGTGGGCTACAAGGCCAGCCCCATCCTCTGGCAGAGCATCAAGACCGGGCTGTCCGCCGGCCGGGTGCAGACGGTGGCGCTGCGGCTGATCGTGGAGCGGGAGCGCTCCATCCGCGCCTTTACCCCGGTGGAGTACTGGACCATCGAGGCGGAGTGCGCCAAGGGGGGACAGACCTTCGAGGCGGAGCTCAAGAAGATCGACGGGCACAATCCCGAGCTGGGCACCGCCGAGGCGGCGAACGCCGTCGTCAGCGATCTGCAGAAGCTGGCGTTCGTCGTCAGCAAGGTCGAGAAGAAAAACCGGAGGAAGCGTCCCGGGGCGCCGTTCACCACCAGCACGCTGCAGCAGGAAGCGGCCAAGAAGCTGGGTTTCTCCGCCCGGCGCACCATGCGTGCGGCGCAGGATCTCTACGAGGGCATCGAAATCGGCGAAGATGCGCCGGCAGGTCTGATCACCTACATGCGTACCGACTCGGTGCGGGTGTCGGACACCGCGATTGCGGCGGTGCGCGAGTTCATCGCCGACCAGTATCCCAAGGCCTACCTGCCGGAGACGCCGAACGCCTACACTTCGAAAGCGGCGCGGGTGCAGGACGCCCACGAAGCCATCCGCCCGACCGACGTCCGCCGACGGCCGGAGGAGATCCAGCAGTATCTGGAGCCGGACCAGTTCAGGCTGTACCAGCTCATCTGGCAGCGTTTCGTCGCCTCGCAGATGAACCCGGCCGTCTACGACATGACCATCGTGGACTTCGATCTGGGCCGCTATCTGCTGCGGACGACCGGGTCGGTCATGATCTTCAACGGCTATCACATCCTGTATACCGAGGGACGTGAGGCCGAAGAGGGCAAGACCATGGATGACCTGCCGCCGATTCCGCCGCTCGCGGCGGGCGACAGGGTCGAGGTCCGCGCCATCACACCGAACCAGCACTTCACCGAGCCGCCGCCCCGCTTCTCGGAAGCGAGCCTGGTGAAGGAACTCGAACGGCTGGGCATCGGTCGGCCGTCCACCTACGCCCAGATCATCAGCACGCTGTCGGCGCGCGAGTACGTGAAGCTGGACCAGCGGCGCTTCACGCCGACGGAGCTGGGCGAGACGGTCGAGCGCATCATGGTGGATCAATTCCCCGCCATCTTCAATGTCGAGTTCACCTCCAGGATGGAGGAGGAGCTCGACGGCATCGAGGCGGGTGATCTCCGCTGGCGCGAGGTCCTGGCCAAGTTCTACGGACCGTTCAAGGCGGCGCTGACCGCCGTCAATCTCGGCGCGATCGTCGCGGAGGCCCACGGCCTCGACCCGGTGGAGCTGGAGAAGGAGGTCTGTCCCAAGTGCGGCGCCAAGGTGGAGCTGCGCACCGGGCGGTTCGGGCCCTACTTCGCCTGTGTCAACTACAAGCAGACCTGCGACTACGTGAAGTCGCTCAAGAAGGCGCGGGCGCCGGACCGGCCGACCGATGAGAAGTGCCAGCTCTGCGAAGCGCCGATGGTCATCAAGACCGGCCGCTTTGGCGAGTTTCTCGCCTGCACCCGCTACCCCGAGTGCAAAGGGACCCGCTCCATTCCCCTCGGCATGAAGTGCCCCAAGTGCGACGTCGGCGACATCGCGGAGCGGCGGACCAAGAAGGGCAAGTCCTTCTGGGGCTGCGTGCGCTATCCGGCCTGCGACTTCTCGACCTGGAACCGGCCGGTCGCCGAAACCTGCCCGAGCTGCAAGTGGGTCGGGATGGAAAAGAAGGTCAGCAAGGCGGATGGCGAGACTCGCACCTGCCTCAAGTGCGGGCACAAGATCGTGGTGCTGGACGCCGAGGAAGCCACGGCGACGTGACGACGGAGCGGCGTCCGGGAGCGGCCCCCCGCGACCGAGCCGCGCACGAACCCGCCGGAGCCGACGTGGTTGTGGTGGGTGGGGGACTGGCCGGTTGTGAAGCAGCGTGGGCGCTCGCTGAGCGCGGTGTCCACGTGCGACTGCACGAGATGCGTCCGGCGCTGCGCACCGCGGCGCATCAGTCCGACCGCCTGGGCGAGCTGGTCTGCAGTAATTCCTTCAAGTCGACCGAGCTGGTCAACGCCCACGGGCTGCTCAAGGCGGAGCTCCGTGCGCTGGGCAGCCTGTTGCTGCCGCTGGCGGACGAGGCGCGCGTGCCGGCCGGCGCCGCGCTCGCCGTGGACCGCGACGTCTTTGCCGGGCTGGTGGACGCCCGGATCCGGGCCCATCCCAACATCGTCATCGAGCGCACCGAGGTGACGACGCTGCCCTCGCCGGGCATCATCGCGACCGGACCGCTGACCTCGCCCGCGCTCGCCGCCGCGATCAGCGCGCGCCTGACACCCACCGACGCGAGTGCCGCGGAGACGGGGCCGTCCGTCGCCCTCGCCTTCTACGATGCGATTGCACCGATCGTGAGCCGGGAATCGCTGGACGAGTCCCGGGTCTACGCACTCTCCCGCTACGGCAAGGGGGGCGGCGACGACTACCTCAACGCCCCGTTCACCCGCGAGGAGTATGACGGTTTCATCGCGGCGCTGGTCGAGGCGGATCAGTTCACGGCGCACGAATTCGACAAGGTGCCGTATTTCGAGGGGTGCCTGCCGGTCGAGGAGATGGCCCGGCGCGGGCCGGAGACGCTGCGCTTCGGGCCGATGAAGCCGGTCGGCCTGCCCGATCCGCGCACCGGTCGCGAGCCGTACGCCGTGGTGCAGCTGCGGCGGGAGGACCGGGCGGGACAGATGTGGAACCTGGTCGGCTTCCAGACCCGGATGCGGATTCCGGAACAGAAACGGGTGCTGGCGCTGATCCCCGGGCTGCAGCAGGCGGAGATCCTCCGCTTCGGCAGCATTCATCGCAACAGCTACATCAACAGCCCCGCCACGCTGGGGCCCGGACTCACCGCCCGGGACGACGACCGGCTGTTCTTTGCGGGGCAGCTCACCGGCGTCGAGGGGTACACCGAATCGCTCGGTACCGGACTGCTGGCGGGCATCAACCTCGCCCGCAGGCTCGGCGGCCTGCCGGTGCAGGTCCCGCCTCCGACCACGATGCTGGGTGCGCTCTACCGCTATCTTCGGGAGGCCGACCCCCGGCACTTCCAGCCGATGAATGCCAACTGGGGACTGGTGGAACCGCTGGATGCGGCGCAGCCGGTCGGGCGGTCGGGCGGTCGGAAGAAGGATGAGAAGAAAGCCCGTCTCGTGGCTCGCGCCGACCACGGTCTCGCATCCAATCCCCGGCAACGACGACGCCGTGAAATCGATTCGCATCATCGTGGAAGCGGTGGTCGCGGCGATTCAGAGCGGACTCGCCCTGCGTGACACCC
>JANOFA010000512.1:0-3274 GCA_031413355.1 Gemmatimonadota bacterium
GTCCGTTCCGAAGCCACCCGCGCGGCCGCGATGCGGTGCTCGGGCGAATTGTCGAGCCACTGGCCGGCCGACATCACGTGATCCACCAGCAGCTGGACCAGTTTGCGGTCGGACTGGATCAGCTCCTCCCGCACCGTGAGCACGCAGCAGATGTAGCTGGGCCATTCGTTGCGGGTCATGTAGAGCACGCGGGCGTAGCCCGCCATCTCGGACTTGGCGCCGAACGGTTCGCCGGTCGCGTAGGCATCGACGGCGCCAGCCAGCAGGGCGGCCGGCATGTCGGGCGGCGGAATCTCGATCAGGGTCACGTCGCCATCGTGCATGCCGCTCGCCGCCATCATCTTGCGGACGAAGATATGGTCCACCGCGAATCGGCTGGGAATGGCGACGCGCTTGCCCTTCAGGTCCGCGAAGGACTGGTAGGGCGAATCCTTCCCCACCATGATCACCGCGCCGGAGCGGTGCCCCAGGGCGACCACCTTGACCGGTATGCCCTTGCTGGCGAGGTCCATCGCCATTGGCGCGAGCAGCATCGCGGCCTTCAGTCTTCCGGAGATCATTGCTTCCTTGAGCTCCGGCCACCCGCCATAGCGGACGAACTCGGCCACCTGCGGCATGGGGGGAGCGGTATCACCCCGCGCCGGCATGCCGGGCATCCCGGCCATATCCATGCCCGGCATTCCTGCCCCGGATTCGTCCATGCCGAGACTGACGTCGATCGGCTTTCCCTCAAGGCTCATCGCCCTACAGGCGATGGGAATGGTGAGGTTTCACGTGACCGGCAGGGCACCGATCTGCAGCAGTTCCTTGGCGCCCTTGGTGGTACCTCGGGCCCGAGCCTCTGAGCGCTGATGGGTGATGGTGACGACACCGAACCAGGCGGCGATGCCGCCGGCCAGGAGGGCGAGACGATACTTCCGCCAACCGGGACGGCGCGGCGGGAGCGGTGCGCCGGGGGTCGCAGGGGTAGTCATCGGATTATTCCGTTGGATCGGGCTTGTCCACGGGGGCGAGATTGTGTCGAAAGTTACTGCTGGTCAACGCATTCCAGAAGCGGCGGGACTCGCCGTCATCCTGCCATCGGGCCGGCCGTGATCGACGATTCTGACTTCCCCCGATCCACCGGTACATGCGTCATCGCGCCCGTCCTCCCTTTGGTGCACCTGAGGAGGAATGATGCCGAGCCGTCAGCCTGCCTTGGCCAGTCCTGCCTGTGCCAGTTTCCTGAGCGCCAGCACGCCACCCGAGGGCTCTTCCATGTAGATCCGGCCGGCAAAGAGATCGGTAATGTCGTCCTGGTGCGTGCCGCGGTGCAGCAGGTGGGCAAAGCCGAGCGGATTCTCCCAGAATCCGTCGATCAGGTCCTGGGTCAGGTCCAGCCCGCGCTCCAGCCGCTCCATGTGCGCCTGGAACGGATTCCCGGCGCCGACATGCTCGTCGCCCAGGAAGCGGGCGATGACCGGAACCGCTTCTTCGGCCTCCTTCATGGAGACGAACAGGCCGAAGGAGAAGATCGGGTCGATGAACCGGTGGGTATCGCCAATGCACATCCAGCCTGGCCCCGTGAAGCTCCGGCTGTGGTAGGAGTAGTTGGGGATTGCCCTGGCTTCTTCCGTCAGCGCATTGTCGACGACGCGCCTGGCAAGCTCGGGGTTCAGCTCCCGCAGCTCGCGCCGGAGGTAGTCCGCCTTGCTTTCCTTCTGGGCGGCGAAATACGCCCCCGGCGCGACGACTCCGACGCTGACGGTCTCATGGTCGAGCGGGATGAACCAGGACCAATGGAACTTCCCCTTGTAGAAGATCAGGGTATTGTCGGGGTGGTTCTCGCGGGAGGAGCCGTCATCCCGAATGGGATTCGCGACATGGGAGAACACCGCGACCTGTTTGTCGTAGCGCCCTGGCACCTTCTCGGAGCAGACCTTCTGGTGGGCGAAAAAGGTCTTCTGGCCGGTGATATCCAGCGTGACCCGGGCGAGTACATCCTCTTCCACGCCGCTGGGCAGGCGAACCCGGACGCCGGTCATGGTCCGATCATCCGCCGCCCAGAGCGGCCGAATCGCCTCGGCATGGAGCATCACCGCGCCGCGGGCGGCGGCTTCGTCATGCATCATCCGGTCGAAGCTGCTGCGGCGAACGGAAAAGGTGTTGATCGCCTCCAGGTTCCCCGCTTCATTCCGACGCATGACCGGGACATACCAGTGTCCGTGCCCGGAAGGGCCGTAGACTTTCACCCCCTGCTTCTGCGGGTGTTTGGCCTCGATCATCTTCTCGCCGAGCCCCAGCCGGCGGAGAATGCCACCGCATTCCCCCGTCATCGATTCGCCGATATGATACCGGGGGAACTCGTCCTTTTCGATGATGATCGAGCGGATTCCCCGCCGGGCGAGAAACATGGCGGCGGTGCATCCACCGGGCCCACCACCAATGATGGCCACATCGGTTGTCAACGTCATCGGATCCCTCGGGGAAAAGTGCCAATGCACTGGCGCACGCCACTCCAGCGCACCGGGTCTGGTCCGTCAGCGGGCAGCAACAGTTGTGGGGCTTCTTGGTGTTGAATCGACCAACGATATTAGCACGTTCCATGCCTTCTGGCCAAACATTGTACACTTTTCCCTTCGCTGGATGACGCGCACGGATACTGCACCGGGCCCAGCTGTTCGTCGCCGACGACACCGCCGCCCTGGACTACGCCAACCCATTGAGCAATATGGACTTCGCCTGGAGCACGGAGCAACTCGAGTTCCGTGATACCGTCATTCAATTCGGCAAGAAGGCTCTACAGGATGACCTCATCCGACGGGATCATGTTGCAGAATTCTCCCGTGATCTGTGGGCTCAATGCGGCGCATTCGGGATTCAGGGCCTCCCGTTTCCAGAGGAGTATGGCGGCAGCGGGATGGACATCCTGACCACCATCCTCGGTATGGAGGCGCTGGGGTATGCCTGCAGGGACAATGGACTCCTCTTTGCCCTCGCGGCCCAGATGTGGAGCGTGCAGATGCCGATCTTCCGGCACGGCACCGAAGAGCAGAAACGCCGCTACCTGCCGCGCCTGAACAGCGGTGAGTGGATCGGGGCGCACGGCATGAGCGAGCCTGACAGCGGCTCCGATGCCTTCGCGCTCAGCACCACGGCAGTGCGCGAGGGAGACTCCTACGTGCTGACCGGCACCAAGACCTTTGTCAGCGAAGCCCCGGTCGCGGATCTCTTCCTCGTCTTTGCCACGGCGGACCGGGCGAAAGGAGCGCTTGGCCTCTCGGCGTTCCTCGTC
>JANOFA010000513.1:0-1472 GCA_031413355.1 Gemmatimonadota bacterium
CCTGATCGTCGTCGCCGGCATGGAGGGGGCGTTGCCCAGTGTCGTCGGCGGACTGGTCGGTGCGCCGGTGATTGCGGTGCCGACGAGCGTGGGGTACGGTGCTGCGTTCGGCGGGCTCTCCGCGCTGCTCGCCATGCTCAATTCCTGCGCCGCCGGCCTCACCGTGGTGAACATCGACAACGGGTTCGGCGCCGCGATGGCGGCGAGCCGGATCCTCGGCCGGGTGCTGCCGGTGCCATCAGCGCATGAAGCTCCTGCCATCGCGGTCGGGGGCTGACGCCCGGCATGCTGCGGACGGTCTTTCGTTCGACCACGCCGGCGTTCACCTGGCTCGACCTGGTGGAACCCAGCCGGGCGGATCTCGATGAGATCGCCCGGACGTATGGACTGACTGCTTCGGCGGTGGCGGATTGCCTCGATCCGGAGCACCTGCCCAAGTTCGAGCGGTTCAACGGGACCAGTTTCGCCATTCTCCGGGCCCACGACGAACTGGCCGAGCCGGGCGCGGACAGCGTTCAGTCGTTCACCCGGAAGGTGGCCATCTTCTGGTCGAGCGAGTTCCTCATCACGATCCATCGCAAGGACCAGTCCTACCTCACGGCGGTGATGCGGCGGTGGGAGCAGCGCAGCGGCACACCCGACGAGACGCACCCGCTCTGGGCGAATCTCCTGGCCGACCTCACCATCGGGGCGGTGCAGACCTACGAGGCGCCGCTGGTGGACGCCGAGATGCGGGTTGACACATTCGAGGCGCAACTGCTCAGCACGCGCGACGTCGCGGAGGTGGTCCGGGATCTGTATCAGGTCAAGCGTCGGGTCACGCTGGCCAAGCGATTGCTCTGGCGCACATTGACCGTGGTCACCCACTTCCCGCTGCCGGGAGAACGCTCCGGCTCGTTGATGCAGGATCTCCGGGAGAACACCGAGAGCATGCACTTCTACGCCGACGAACTGCTCGAGGATGTGGTGAGCCTGCTGCACATGCAGCTGTCACTGGCGGCACACCGCACCAACGAAGTCATCCAGGTCCTGACCGTCTTCTCCGCCTTCTTCCTGCCGCTCACCTTCATCGTCGGGGTGTACGGGATGAACTTCGAATACATGCCGGAACTGACTCATCGGCTGGGGTACCCGGCGGTGTGGGTCGTGATGGTGCTGGTGTGCCTCGGCATCGCGCTGTGGTTCCGCCGGCGCGGGTGGCTGAAGTGAGCGGCATCGCCTGGTTGATCGGTGGCCTCGTTGTTGGGGCGGCCGGGGCCCTCCTCTGGCGCCGTCGCCCGGGGGAGCAGGCGTCGCTGCCTGGGGCTGATCCGGCGCTGCTTCCTGATCCAGCGCTGCGCTGGCTGGTGCAGGCGCGGGGGGCGCGCGCGGCATGGGTGTCCACCCCGCCTGCACGGGAGGGTGGCTCTCCGGGCTGGCAGCGGTTCATCCTCGACGCCAGCTTCGGTGGTCAGGCGCTCAGCCTGGTCGAG
>JANOFA010000514.1:0-2084 GCA_031413355.1 Gemmatimonadota bacterium
GACCTGTCCGACAATGTGGACCGAGTGCCTGCCCGGAGCAAAGTCCTGGCCGCGCCACGGCTGGTGCATGCGCTTGTTAGGCCGCTTTGCCAAAACAAGGTGCACGCCTACTGCGAATCTGCTGGTAGCATGCCACCGGAGTCAATCGGCACTTGCCACGTCACGTGAAAGCGATAAAGGAAGGAATAGGCGGAACGGCGCTCGCGCTGACGGACGGTAGCAAGGCGGATAGATTGACCGGGCTGAATCAGCGGACCGGCAGTGTGTGGACCGCAGTCCTTCTCCCGAATGTTGATGCATTCATAAACTTCCCAATCGACAACCTGGATCGCGAACTGTGCGGTGTTCTTGAAATGGATGGTATGCTCGGAACTGTTGACCTTCTGAACCCAGTGCAGAAGGTAGACGCCTGCTTCGGCCGCACGTTGCAGGGTCGCGGAATCCGGCGGGAGGGACACTTGTGCCCCCAATCGCCCAGGCGAAAGCAGAAGGCATAGGGGGAGAGTCAGGACGGCACCAAGTAGCGAAAGACGCACTGGAGGCCTCCTAGAAGTGGAGCATGTCGCAGGTATCATGGCAAGCGGCCTAACGTCTGCGCATCACCTGCGTGGCGCGGCGCAGAACAAGGAACTGTCCGCCAAGCTGGTCCAAGTCTTCGGCCAAAGCAAGGTCGTGGCCGCGCCACGACTGGTGCATGCGCTTGTTAGGCCGCAGTCAAATTAATAGGCAGCTACTCACGGGACAAATAGACCAGGCGCGTTGCTTTAACCTGACCGCTGGAGGCCGCGATGCTAACTCTTCGGGGTGGTGACATGTGGAGACCTGCAATGGTGTCGCCTTGAAAGAGCGCGGTAACAGTCCCGTCGCTGGCCCATGACAGTGTGAATGTAACTGTGTCTCCTGGTGCATAGCTGCCCGGGAACTCCTCAGATTGTTTCAACTCACCATGTTCGTAACCCCGTAGACGGGCGAGTAGCGGGCCCTTCTTCGTGCGCTGGGCGAAACTCAGACTTACGCTGCCGTTGGAGTCGCCCACTACTACTGCAAACGAGGGCATCCACGGGGGCTTCGGCCGCAAAGTCTTAAAAACGATCGTGCCTGATACCCCCGCGATGCCGTCAGGGGTTTCAAGCGCCCATTCGGAGAAGTTGCCGCCAGGAACATCAAGATCGAAACTGAAGACTTGATGTTTCTGCTGCCCAGGAAGCAGGTGGGGCGCGGCGAGAAGGGCAAACGCGAGGGCCGTCAGGAGCTGTGGGGTCATTGTATTCGGGGAAAGAGTGTTTTGCGGCCTAACACCTGCGCATCACCTGCGTGGCGCGGCGCAGAACAGGGAACTGTCGGACAAAGTGGGCCAATTCTCCGGCCTGAGCAAGGCCCTGGCCGCGCCACGGCTGGTGCATGCGCTAGTTAGACGGCGCCCTTGGGCTATCATTCTCTACCTCTAACCGGGCAATGTGGCCACCGACGTCAGTAATGCGTACACGCAACCCGGAGTGTATGGGGCCGCCATCGCGTTGGATCCGGTCAAACCCCGGTGTCATCTTAAAGGGATTGTACACATAGGTGTGTGCTACGCCCTGACTTACGACTACCCAGCGTTCCGCCACGTGACCGTTCCCTAGCTCAAACTGCTCAACGACACCCTCTACTGTGCTCGAGTGTCCTCGCGCCACCCTCACCCAGAGATTGAGTCCCTGTGCTGTGGGAATGAGAAGGAACATGAAGAGCATGCCTGCCCCGGCAAATACTAGGAAAGCTGGGGCGGCTAGCCGGGAAAGCCAGTCCCACACGTCGCTGCCGGCATTTCGTTGCCAGAGGTAGCGGCCGAGGAGAATCATTGGAATGGCAGGAAGAGCCAGCAGGGCCCGCGGGGTGTACAGATTCCACGGGAGACTGTAGACCACATCGTAGCTCATCGCGGCCCACTCTCGTCCGGGAATCGGTGGGGAGCTGAGTATGGGAATCCGCCCACGCAAGCGCCGACTAACGGCCGCGCATGACCTGCAAGGCGCGGCGATACACTTCACTTAGTAAACGAAAGGGCAGGCGCCGCGGCTTGACAGGTCCATGCGCTGGTTAGA
>JANOFA010000515.1:0-4992 GCA_031413355.1 Gemmatimonadota bacterium
GGGGATTTCGCCCGCAGTTGCGGCTGACGGGGGGGGGGGGGCGGGGGGGGTGTGACTCCGTGGCGCCCCCCCCTTCGGCATTCCAGCTCCGGGCACTCGCCCAACCACGTCCCAGCCTGATCCTCAGCGCCTGGGCGGCTAGATCCAGCCGTGCTCGCGGTACCACTGGGCCGTGGCGGTCAGCCCTTCGGTGAGGGTCTCTGCCGCACTCCAGCCGGTGTCGCGGTGCAGCGGCGCGGGTGAGCCGGTCCAGGCTGGCTGGAAGAACTCGTTCGCCTTGTCGGCAGTGAGAATGGTGGCCACGCCCGTGATACGGGCGGTGGCTTCGGCGATGCCGAGCGCCAGTCGGGCCAGCCCGAGCGGAAGGTGAACGGTGCGGATGCGCTTGCCGAGGCTCGCCCCCACTTGGGTGACGAACTCTCGACTCGTGAAGATTTCCTCGTGGCAGGCGTAATAGGTCTTGCCGATGCTGGCCGCGGAGGTTCCCGCGGCAACCAACGCTGTCGCGAGGTCAACCCCGGAGATGGCCGAGAGCAGCTGGCTGCCGTCACCGAACAGCGGCACGATGCCGGTCCGCGCGAGCTTGAACACCTTGAGTACCTCGGTGTCGCGCGGGCCGTAGACCATCGGTGGACGGATGATTGTCCAGGCGAGAGCACTGGCCCGTAGCATAGCTTCCCCAGCCAGCTTGCTCCGGCCGTAGGCTGTGACCGGGTGTGCGGGCTCATCTCCGATCAGTGGCCGTCCCGGGGCAGAGGGGCCGCCAGCCGCCATAGAGGAGACCAGCACGAACCTCGTTGGCCCGCCGGCGCAGGCCGCGATCAGGTTGGCCGTCCCGTCGCGATTGGCCCGGAGAAACCCGGACTCGTCCAAGGCCGCGGTAAGACCGGCGACATGGTAGACCACGTCGACGTCCTGCGCCGCGGTTCGAAGCGCGGCGGTATCATGGAGGTCACCCTGAACCAGCGAGACCCCGAGCGACTTGAGCAGGTTGGCCCGGGCGGGGGACCGGACCAGTGCGGTGATGGTGTCGCCCCGGCGGACGAGTGCCTCGGCGAGATGACTGCCGACGAAGCCGGTGCCGCCGGTGACCAGCGCCCTCATAGCGCCCGGTCGTACATCCGGTAGGTCTTGTAGACGGTGAAGTCCATCTTCTCGAGGCCGGCGTTCATCGCGGGATTGTCCTCCAGGATCCAGCCAGCTTCTCCCCAGTAGATCTGGTGCTCGCGGGACTTGGTCCAGATCCAGTGGTAGAGCACGGCATCGACACCCTTGCCTCGCCACTCCGGCACGACCCCAAGCAGCAGTATGCGGGCCCGGCGGATTCGCTTGGCCTTGAGGGAGAAGAGCAGGTCGGCGAGCAGGGCCGGCGTGAGCCGGCCGCTCCGGTGCCGCCGGAAGATGGCGTTGAGGTCCGGCAGCGCCAATCCGAAGCCGATCACCTCGCCATCCTTCTCCACGAACGGAATCAGGTCGGGGTTCGCGATCGGCTTGAACTGTTCCGCCAGGTGATCGATCTCCCGGCCGGTCATCGGGACGAAGCCCCAGTTCTTTTCCCATCCCTTGTTGTACAGCAGCTTGATGCGTTCGACCTCATTCTTGAAATCGGCCATGTTGAGCGGCCGGAGCGTGAGGTTGTTGCGCTTCTTGATCAGCTCGGTGGCGCGCACCAGCCGGTCCGGGACCGGGATGTAGCACGCCTCATACCCGCCCCGATACACCAGCAGGTCCCTCGCCTTCTTGAAGCCGGCGGCCTCGACCAGCCGGGGGATGTGCGGCGGATTGTGCGGCATCATCAGGGTCGGGGGCGTATCGAATCCGTCGATCAGCAGCCCGCACTCGTCGTTGGTGGAGAAGGATGCCGGCCCCCGCATCACGTCGTGGCCCCGGCCCCGGAGCCAGGTCGCGGCCGCCTCGAATAGCGCATCCGCAACCACCTGGTCGTAGATGGTCTCGAAGAATCCGAAAAACCCCACCTGGTCGGCCTGATACTCGTTGTGCAGCCGGTTGGTGATGGCGGCGATGCGGCCGACGACCTCGCCCGCCCGCTCGGCGAGGAAGTACTCGGCAGCGCCGTGGTCGAAGAAGGGGTTCTTGGTCCGGTCGAGCAGCGCGTAGATGTCCGAACGCAACGGCGGGACCCAGATCGGGTCCCGCGCGTGAAGTCGGTACGGCAGATCGACAAAGCGATTGAGGTCCGTCCGGCTGACCACCGGACGGACCTGCACGGGCGAGGTCAGATAACCCCCAGCTCCTTGCCGATCAGTCCGAACTGCTCGAGGCAGAAATCGATCTGGTCGAAGGTGTGGGTCGCCATCACGCTGGTGCGCAGGCGGCACTGGGACGGTGGCACCGCGGGCGGCATGACCGGGTTGGTGAAGACGCCGGCGTCGAAAAGGCGGCGCCAGAAGACGAAGGTCGTTTCCATCGGGCCGATGAGCACCGGGATGATCGGTGTTTCGGTCTCGCCGATGTTGTAGCCCAGGGACCGCATCCCCGCCTGCAGCCGATGGGTGTTGGCCCACAGATCGGTGCGGCGCTGGGGTTCGGTCTTCATGACTTCGAGCGCGGCCAGCACCCCAGCGGTGTTGCCCGGCGGCAGCGACGCGGTGAAAATCAGCGGACGACTGTGGTGCTTCAGGTAGTGAATGACATTCTCCGAGGCCGCGACGAAACCGCCAATCGAGGCGAGGGACTTCGAGAAGGTGCCGGCGATGATATCGACTTCATCGGTCAGCCCGAAGTGCGCCGCGGTGCCCTCGCCGTTGGGGCCGAGCACACCGATGGAATGGGCATCGTCGAGCGCCAGCGCGAGGCCGTGCTTCCGGGCGATGCGCACCAGTTCCGGCACGTTCGCGATATCGCCTTCCATCGAGTAGACGCCGTCGACCACGATCATCGATGGACGGCCCTCGCGGGTTTTCTCGATCTTGCGGTCGAGGCCGGCGAGATCTCCATGATTGAACCGCAGGGTCTCGCCGTAGGACATCTTTGCCCCATCAACAATCGAGGCGTGATCCAGCTTGTCGAGATAGACGAGGTCGCCGCGGCCGACGAGGCCGGAGATCAGGCCCAGGTTTGCGGAGTAGCCAGTGGAGAAGACCAGGCAGTCTTCCTTGCCGAGGAATTCCGCAATGGAGCGTTCGAGCTGGATGTGCAGATCCAGAGTCCCGTTGAGAAACCGGCTGCCAGTGCAGCCCGAGCCGTACCGGTGCAGCGCGCGCGCGGCAGCTTCCAGCACCTTGGGATGGTGGGTCAGGCCGAGGTAGTTGTTGGACCCCAGCATGATCCGCTTCTGTCCCTCGATGACGACCGCAGTGTCCTCGGAGTCGGAAATCGGCTTGAAATACGGGTACATGCCGGCGGCCTGGACTTCCTTGGCCTTGGTGAACTTCCGGCACTTCTCGAAGAGCGCGATGCTCTGGAGCACTTGGGTATCCACGGGACCTCATTCGCTCAAGCTGTAGTCTCGAACTTCCGTCACTAACCCGTTACAACCTAAAGGCTTGAAGGTGCTCGCACAAGTCAGCGCCCGGGCGGCGTGGGTTGGCGGGATCTGGCGGTGTATGCTTCAGGACGATGCCCCCCCGCGAGCCCCGCACACCCCATCGGTTTCACCCGATTCGCCGGGCCGGAGTCGCGGCCGCCCTGCTTTTGTCCGGTGCGGCGCTCGCCTCGGAATCCAGCCTCGAAATCCCTCGCTCCGTCCCAGGGCGATTCGAGGTGTCCGGCCTCGACTTCCGCCCGACCGGAGCGTGGCGCACTCGGACCGATGCGGTCCGATCCGCCCGACGGGCTCTGCTCCGGGGCGGTGCGCTGGCCCGACTGAACGGCGGCTCCCCGTCCCTGCGGGTGCAGGGGATTTACCACGTGCCGGTCATACCCATCACCTTCCCGGGCGTTCCGTCGCCCTTTCCTGCGGCAAGTTATGCCACCGTCCTTTTTGCCCCTGACGGTCCGGGGCAGCCGTACAGCGTCCGGAGCTATTACGCCGAGGTGTCGCGCGGCGCGGTCGACATCGATGGGGTCGTATTCGGTTGGGTGACGGCGGACAGCGCGGACACCTACTACGAGGACGGCTGCAACGGCGTGGGGGTCATCACGAGCTGCCCCCACGGGGGACGGCGGTTCGGCGACCTGCTGCTCGAAGCGATGGCGCGGAGCGATACCGGTACCGTGGACTGGGGACAGTTCGACAGCGACGGTCCCGATGGCCGGCCGAACTCCGGCGACGATGATGGCGTGGTGGATTTCGTGACGTTCCTTCAGCCGGAGGTCGATGGCGCCTGTGCGACCACCAACCTCTGGGCCCATCGCTATGATCTGGCAGGGTGGACCGGCGGCTCTCCCTATGTGACCATCTCGCCGCGCCGGGATGGCCTGGGACAGCCGGTCCCCGGCGGCTTCATCCAGGTGCGGGACTATACGCTGCAGAGCGCGGTGGGTGGTCCCTCCGCCTGTGCCGCCGGCGTGATCATGCCGATCGGGACCATGGCGCATGAGACCGGGCACGCGTTCGGGCTGCCGGATCTCTACGACACCAACCTGCGCGGGGCCAGCCCGACCCAGGGAATCGGCGAATGGGGTCTCATGGGCAGCGGCAACTATGCCCAGCCCTACAGCCCCGCGGGGTACGAGGCCTGGTCGCTGGTCGAACTGGGCTGGGCCGCGGTGGATACCCTGGGCACCAACGCCAGCATCAGCCTGGGGCCGGTGCAGACGGGCGACACGATTCTGTATCTGGCTGTGCCGGGTACCGACGAGTACTTCCTGTTCGAGAACCGCCAGTCGCTCGGCTCGGATTCCGCGCAGCTCAATCCCGGCTGCCTGTTCGGGACCCGGAGCTGCGCCAAGTCGGCGGGGCTTCTGATCTGGCATGTCGACAGCGGCCAGGTGATCGCGCATGGATACCGGCGCGACAATCGGGTGAACAGCGGACCGGTGCACGGGGTCGCGCTGGTGCAGGCCGACGGGCTGAACCAGCTGCGGACC
>JANOFA010000516.1:0-1287 GCA_031413355.1 Gemmatimonadota bacterium
TGACCGGCTCCCCTGAGCCGGATCTGGCCCTAAGCCGCCACGGTGAACGGTGACGCGCCGGTTGCGCCAAGCTCGCCCTGGACGGCCCGAGGGAAAAGCAAAAGCGGACGCCAAGGCGATCCGCTGTTGACCCCACCCAAGAACACCGCCCGACCAGTTCCGGGCCGTATTCCCCACTGGAGTGGCTCCATTTCTGCCCGATAACGTCTGCGCATAAGCTGCGAAGGGCGGCTCACTGGCGCCAGTAGTCTCGAAGAAGCCCGCCGCGCTTCGACAGCTTCATGCGCCGGTTAGGCGCCACCCGCAAGCTACGGCGTGCCATTGGTAACCTGGTACTCTACCTTAAAGATGACCTGCCCCTCGTAGGAGCACGCTTGACGCTCGGTGTCGGTAGTCTGAGAGCCATCGGAGCGTAGGCTGTATTGTGGGTTCACAAAATGGCCCTTGCGCCCAGGTAAAGTCAGCTCAAACGAGCCCGAATCCACGTCTCGGGCCAGTACGGCGTCAGGGTTCCCGGTAGATCGTGGTGCACTTGCTGACCACTCGCAGTCGAGGGTCGAGTCCGCTCCAGGCAATTCATAGTCGAAGGAGAACCCGTACCATGTGCAGGTGCGAGTCTCGTGATTGTAAACGCATTGCGAACTCCCTGTTACATCAATCTCTGTGGTTTCGCGGCACACATAAGGAGTACCGGATTCGGTGCCGCAAATAAGGCCAAAGACAAAGTGCGAGACCGGGCTAGAAGCTTGGACTTGGCCGGCGGCAGATGAGTGCCACAGGACAAGCGCCATAGCCAAGGTTGAGATCGGCAGTCTGCCCATATGGGATAGTCGCTGGCTCGGGTTGGCGCCTAACGCCCGCGCATGACCTGCAAGGCGCGGCGATACACTTCACTTAGTAAACGACAGGGCAGGCGCCGCGGCTTGACAGGTCCATGCGTTGGTTAGACGTCTGTGCGAGTCAGCCCGCGGTGCCCATCACTGTCTTGTGACAGTCCGCACACAGCAATACGTAAGGGTCCCGCGTGGTCACCCAGCACAAGGTCATGGCCGGAATGTTGCCTCCACACCGATCACAATGTTCGTGATCCCAGGCGCCCGGGTCAATGGTGAAGAGGGCGGGGTCATACTGTCCTCCCTCATACCTCAGGAGCAGGCGGTGGCCGCCTTCCTGAGGGTACCAGCGGCTAGAACCAGCAGCCTGTGCGGCGGCCGAGAGGGCAGAGTCTGGTTTCTCGCCCGTTGGCACAAAGGCGGCTAAGGCATCAAGGGCAGGGATACGGCTGGG
>JANOFA010000517.1:0-2303 GCA_031413355.1 Gemmatimonadota bacterium
GGCCGATCTCAGCCGGCAGCGCAACCAGTTGCAGGTGGTGCAGGAGGTGATGCAGGGATTCACCGTCAAGGCGCCGGCGTCCGGGATGGTGATCTATGTGAAGGAGTGGAATGGCCGGAAGCGGACGACGGGGTCACAGGTCAATGCCTGGGATCCGGGGGTCGCCACCCTGCCGGATCTCACCCAGATGGAGTCGGTCACGTACGTCAACGAGATCGACATCCGGAAGATTGCCGTGGGGCAGCTGGTGGCGCTTGCCCTCGACTCGGATCCGACCAGGAAACTGCAGGGCAAGGTGACCAGTGTCGCCAACGTCGGCGAGCAGCGACCAAACACCGACGCGAAGGTGTTCGAGGTGAAGATCGAGGTGCTCCAGGCAGACACCACGCTGCGCCCGGGCATGACCACCGCCAACGGGATCGAGACCCACCGCTCGCCCGACGCGCTCTTCCTGCCGTTCGAGGCGGTCAATAACGAGGATGGCGTGCCGTTCGTCTACCGCCAGTCGGGTTCCCGACTCACGAAGCAGGAAGTCGTCACCGGGGCGACGAACGACGACGAGGTGATCATCGCACGCGGGCTCGCGGAGAATGACCTCGTTCTGCTGGCCCCGCCGCACAACGGGGACCGGCTCCCCCTCGTGCGTCTCCCCGGCTCCACCGCCGGCACCCCCGCCGGAGGGGACACCTCCCGCTCGGCCACGCCACTCCCCACCAGCCCGCCCGCCGCCGACACCACGAATCCGGCCGCACCGGCCGGCGCTGACGCGGGAAAGAGCTGAGGTGGTGGGCCTCGATCGGGAGGCAGTTGCGCGACTGACCCAGGACGTCGTGGCGCACGGGGGATTTGCCCTGCGCACGGCGCTGGAGGCGGTCCAGCACAACAAGCTCCGCGCCGCACTCACCTCCCTCGGTATCCTGTTCGGCGTCGCGTCGGTGATCGCGATGCTGGCGATCGGGAAGGGAGCGGAGCAGGAGATCCTGGAGCAGATGCAGCTGCTGGGGTCCAACAACGTGATCATCACCCCGTTCGTGGAGCAGAAGGAAGGCGCGGCGAAGGAGGAGCCGGAGAAGCAGCTGAAGAAGTTCTCGCCGGGCCTGACCTACGCGGATGCCCAGGCGATCGCCCGGACCATCCCCGCAGTGGAGGCCACCAGCGCGGAAATCGTCATCAATACTTCGCTCACCCGGGAAGGGCTGCGACGCTCCGGCAAGGTGCTGGGCGTGGACACGACCTACTTCCGGCTGACCAACCTGAGTCTGGTGCAGGGAGCCTGGTTCACGGCGCTGCAGGTGTCTCGCGGGCTTCCCGTCGCCATCATCGGGCACGGTGTTCGCACCCGCTTCTTCACCACCGAAGATCCGATCGGGAAACCGCTCAAGGTCGGGGAAACATGGGTGACGGTGGTCGGCGTTCTGGCCGACCGGCGGGTCGCGGCCGAGACGGCGGCGCGGCTGGGGATTCGCGATGCCACCATGGATGTCTACGTCCCGGTGCACACGATGCTGCTGCGGTTTCGCGACCGGGCCCAGCTCACCCAGCGCGACATCGAGGAAGCGGCGCGGGCCGGCCGCTTCACCGCGAATGGGGATGACACGGAGACCGACGAGCAGCGCGAGGAACGGACCAACCGCAACCAGCTCGACCGGATCATCGTGCGCGTGGCCGACGCGCGGCAGGTCCCGGGGGTCGCCGAGGTGGCCCGGCGGATGCTGTCGCGCCGGCACAACTCGGTGGTCGATTTCGAGATCGCCATTCCGGAGCTGCTGCTGAAGCAGGAACAGCGGACCAAGACGATTTTCAACGTGGTGCTCGGCGCGATCGCCTCGATTTCACTGATCGTCGGTGGCATCGGCATCATGAACATCATGCTGGCGTCGGTGCTGGAGCGGATCCGGGAGATCGGGGTCCGCCGAGCCCTCGGTGCCACCCAGAAAGAAATCCTGTTCCAGTTCATCGCCGAGGCGACGTTGATCAGCGTCGCGGGCGGTGTGGCGGGGATACTGCTCGGGGTCGGATTCAGTGCGGTGATCGAACGCGCCGCGGGGGTCCGGACGATCGTGTCGCCCCTCTCGGTACTCCTCGCGTTTGGTGTTTCGTTTGCCGTCGGGGCGGTCTTCGGAATTGTCCCGGCCCACCGCGCGGCGCAGCAGGACCCGGTGACCTGTCTCCGCTACGAATGAGTCGAACCATGCCAAGTCACTGTCGCGCCTTCCTGGCGCTGATCGCCTTCCCGCTCCTCGTCTGGCCGCTGGTCGCCCAGACGCCGATCACGCTGCCGGAAGCGATCCGGCTGGCACAAT
>JANOFA010000518.1:0-8913 GCA_031413355.1 Gemmatimonadota bacterium
TGGGGTATGTGGTGGCCAACCTCCGCAGCGTGAGCGACACCCGGGTGGGCGACACCATTCTGAATGCCGACCACCCCGCGCCTGAGCTGCTGCCGGGATACCGCGACGTGAAGTCGATGGTCTTCGCCGGCCTGTACCCCACCGACTCCGACCAGTACGAGACCCTGCGCGACGCGCTGGCCAAGCTCAAGTTCAACGATGCGAGCCTGCAGTACGAACCGGAGACGTCGACCGCGCTGGGCTTCGGCTTCCGCTGCGGCTTCCTGGGCCTGCTCCACATGGAGATCGTGCGGGAGCGACTGGAGCGGGAATTCAATCTCTCGCTGATCACCACCGTGCCGACGGTGGAGTACCACCTGTTTCTCACCAACGGTGAGACGCAGCTCATGGAAAACCCCACCAAGATGCCGGACCCGGCGACGATCAGCCGGATCGAGGAGCCGTACGTGAAGGCGCGCATCATGGCCCCGACGGAGTACATCGGCGGGATCATGAAGCTGGGGCAGGACCGGCGCGGCATCTACCTGGGGATGAAGTATCTCGACGCCAGCCGGGTGGAGTTCGACTTCGAGTTCCCGCTCGCCGAGATCGTGCTGGACTTCTATGACCGGCTCAAGAGCATCTCGCGCGGCTATGCGTCGCTGGATTACGAGATGACCGACTACCGGGCCTCCGACCTCGTCCGGCTCGATATGCTGATCAATGGCGACGCGATTGACGCCTTCAGCGTGATCCTGCACAAAGACAAGTCGTACGAGTACGGCAAGAAGGTGGCGGAGAAGCTGAAGGAACTGATTCCGCGCCAGATGTTCGTGGTGGCCCTCCAGGCGGCGATCGGCAACAAGATCATCGCCCGCGAGACGATATCGGCGCTCCGCAAGGACGTGCTGGCCAAGTGCTACGGCGGCGACATCACCCGCAAGCGCAAGCTGCTGGAAAAGCAGAAAGAGGGAAAGAAACGGATGAAGCAGCTGGGCTCGGTCGAGATTCCGCAGGAGGCATTTCTGGCGGTATTGCAGGTGGAGTAGGCCGGACCCGCCGATGCCCTGGCCGTCCTCCGCCACCGCGACCGCCGCCGGCGCCCGTCCCCGCAGCGCGACCGAAGGCACACTGGTCATCCAGACCGCCTTTCTGGGCGACACGATTCTGACGCTACCGCTCCTCATGACGCTGGCCGGCACCCACGGGCCGGTCGATGTGCTCACCACACCCGAGGCCTTTCCGGTTGTGGCCTCCCACCCCGCCGTCCGCCGTGCGATCCTGTTCGACAAGCATGGTCGCGACCGAGGACTCCATGGGCTCCTGGGCGTGGCGCGCACGCTGCGCCGTTTGCGCCATGCGAGCGTGTTCCTGCCGCATGGCTCGATCCGCAGCGCCCTGATCGCGCGACTTGCCGGTATTCCCCAGCGCATCGGCTTCAGCGGCGCACCGGGTGCGTTCCTCTATACCGAGGCCCGGGCACGCAGCGGCGGACCGATGAGCAGCAGGATCGCCGCCCTGGCCGATCCCGCCTCCGCATATCTGCCCACCCCACCCTGGCTGGCGCTCTCCGACGGCGACCGGGCCCGGGCCGACGAGTGGCTGCTGGAACGACGAGTTCCCTCACGATTTCTCGTGCTCGCGCCGGGTGCGAAGTGGGGCACCAAGCGGTGGCCGTTCTATCCCGAGCTCGCCGCGGCGGTCCGCGAGCCGATCGTCGTGCTCGGTGGCGGTGACGATGGCGCACTGGGGGAGGCAATCGTCGCGGGGGCGCCCGGTCGGAGCTGGAACGCGGCGGGGGCACTGCCCCTCATGGTCTCGGCGGCGCTGCTGGCCCGGGCCGCACTGCTGGTCACCAACGACTCCGCCCCACTCCACCTGGCCAGCGCGCTCGGTGTGCCGGTGGTCGCCCTGTTCGGCCCGACCGTCCCGGCATTCGGCTTTGGCCCGGTGTGGCCGGAGGACCGGGTGGTGGAACATCCGCGACTTGGCTGTCGCCCCTGCCATCATCACGGTCCGATGACCTGCCCGCTGGGCCATCATCGCTGCATGCGGGAGATCGGGGTTGAAGCGGTGGTGGCGGCGGTGACGGCGGTAGGCGGTAGGCGGTAGGCGCGCGGCGCGACCGCCAGCTGCCGGCGGCTCGACCCCAGGCACCCGCACGGCAGTAGAGAGAATCCTCCTCTACTTCTATGATTCTCCCGTTCCCTGTTCCCCGTTCCCCTTCCCTGCATCCCATGCGATCCATCATCGGCGTTGACCTTGGCGGCACGAACATCGTCTCCGGCTGCGTCGCCGAAGACGGCTCGGCTGTATACGGTGTGCGCAGCGTGCCGACCGGGGCGGAGGAAGGCGCGGATGCGGTGGTCCAGCGAATCATCGCGAGTGCGCGGGCGACGATCACGGCGGCACAGGCAGAAGCACCCGGACTCGAGGTGATCGGACTGGGCATCGGCGCGCCCGGCCCGCTGAAGATCGATACCGGCATCGTGCTGCTGACGCCAAACCTCGGCTGGGTCAACATGCCGCTGCGGCAGCGGCTGGCCGAGGGCCTGGGGCTCCGGGCGGCGCTGGACAATGACGCCAACTGCGCCGTCCTCGGCGAATGGTGGCGCGGTGCGGCGCAGGGCACCCGCAACGCCGTCGGCCTCACGATTGGTACCGGCATCGGCGGCGGCATCATCATCGGGGGCCGGCTGTATCACGGCGCCTCCGACATCGCCGGCGAGATCGGGCACATGACGATTGACGTGCACGGTCGCCGGTGCAAATGCGGCAACTACGGCTGCGTGGAGGCGTATGCCTCGGGGCCGAACATCGCGCTCCGCGCGGTCGAGTCCATCGAAAGCGGATCGGCCTCGAGTCTGCCCGGCTATGTGCATGGCGACTTGAGGCAGATCACCGCCCAGCTGGTCTACGAGGCGGCCAAGGCCGGCGACGAACTGGCCCTCGACGTGGTGCGGGACACCGCCCGGTTTCTCGGTGCCGCCGTCGCCAGCCTGATCAATATCTTCAACCCCGAAGCGATCGTGGTCGTCGGGGGCGTCACGCTGGCCGGCGAGCATCTGTTTGAACCACTCCGCCGCGAGGTGACCCGTCGCGCGTTCAAGCCCGCCGTCGAGGTTTGCCGCATTGTCCCGGGTACCCTGACCGGTGTCGCGGGCGTGTACGGCGCCGCGCGGGCGTTTCAGGAGCAGGTGGAGGCGGGGATCATTTAGGCGCTGGGCGCTGGGGAGTAGGCGGCAGGCGCGTCCGGCGTCCGTTGCGATGGGGTACGCGTCGAGGAGTGGCACGGATGAGGGATTCAAGCAATTCAGCCACCGCCTACCGCCCCGCGCCCAGCGCCTTTCCTCGTGCCTAAACTCGGCATCCTCGGCTCGCTGGTCTGGGACGTGATCCACGGGCGCGATCCCGCCGCCGCGCCAGTGGAGGAGTGGGGCGGCATCGCCTATGCCCTCGGCGGCTTTGAGGCGGCGCTGCCTTCCGGCTGGGAAGGCGTACCGCTGATCAAGGTCGGCAGCGACCTGAAGGACCGCGCGGGAGAACTGTTCCGCAGCCTCCACCGCCTGGTCCCGGGGGCGCGGGCGGTCGAGGTACCGGCGCCTAACAATCGCGTCACCTTGCGGTACGCCTCCGCCGAGCGCAGGTGCGAACGGATGTCGGGCGGGGTACCGGGGTGGACCTGGGCCGAACTGGGGCCGATGGTCCAGGACCTGGACGCCCTGTACCTCAATTTCATCTCCGGATTCGAGCTGGAGCTGGGCACTGCGCGGGCATTGCGGCAGGCGTTCCACGGGCCGATCTACGCCGACGTGCACAGCCTGCTGTTCGGGATGCCGCAGGATGGGGTGCGGGTGCTGCGACCGCTCGCGGATCCCGCCGGATGGTTCGGGTGTTTTGATGTCGTCCAGATGAACGAGGATGAAATGCGTCAGTTCGGTCCGGACCCCCTCGCGGTTGCCGCGCGGGCGCTTGACGCCGGCGTGTCGTTGCTCATCGTCACGCTGGGACCGCGGGGGACGGCGTACGTGGCCGCTCCGGGCTTCGAAAAGCTGGCGCGGGGCGCGGGGCGCGGGGCGCCGGTGCGACGGAGTTCGTCCCCTGCCGTCCGGACCTCGCTCATTGCCGCGCCGGTGGTGACCGCCGTCGACCCGACCGGCTGCGGCGATGTTCTCGGTGCCGCGCTCTGTTCCGGGCTGATCGGAGGCGCCACGCCGGAGGTCGCCATCCGAGAGGCCAACCGTCTTGCGGCGCGAAACGCCGAATTGCGCGGGGCCGGCGCGCTGGGCCCGCTGCTGCGTGGCGAGCTGGCGCGGCCCGCGGGGGCGAGCGCATGAGCCGGATTGTGGAGATCCCGACCAAGTTCGATGATCGCAGCTTCGAGCAGTTCGCGCTGTCATTCAGCGCCGGTGCGCTCACCGACAAGATGGTCTTCGACGCGCGCACCGCGTTGTGGGCCTCGCCCTTCGGCCTCGTCGCCATGCTCACGGCGGGCCAGGCGGTGAAGGAAGCCGGTGGTGCCGCGCCCGCGTTCACCGTCCCGGTCGCCGAGGAGGTGCGCCGCTACTGGACCCGCACCGGCTTCTTTCGCCATGCCGCGGAGCTGTTCGAGCTGCATGGGAAGGTGCCAAAGCAGAAGCCGGACGAGCCGTCGGACGTCCTGCTCGACGTGACCCCGGTGCGCGCGTCGGAGGATGTGCACACGGTGGTGGGCCGGATCCAGGAAGGGGCGGCCCGGATCATCCACGGGGAGCTGGGCCTGGAGGCCAAGGCGACGATGGGATTCGCCATGGCGCTCTCGGAGGCATGCCAGAATATTGTGGAGCATGCCGGGACCGGCGGGTGGGTTTCGGTCCATGCGTATACGTTTCGCCGGCGACTGGGGCGACGGGTGGTCGTGATTGCCGTGAGCGATGCCGGGATCGGATTCCGCCGCTCGCTGGAGGCGACCCAGCAGCGCCGCTTCGGCGATCGGTGGGGGGATGCCGCGGCGCTCGAGGCCGCCGTCATCCAGCATACCAGCCGGTTCCGTGACCCCGGCCGGGGTCAGGGTATCGCCGGGATCAAGCGCTATCTCAGCCGGTGGGATGGCAAGCTCACCATCCGCAGCGGGACGGCGCGCATCGCCATCGTGCCCACGTGGGATGATGATGTGCCGCTGACCGAACACCTCGCGCCCTTCCCCGGCGCGCAGGTCCAGATCGTGATCCCGGCCCAGGAGGCCAAGCGCGGATGAGACAGACGATCCAGATCGAACAGGTGCTGCGGGAGACGGTCCAGACGCCGTATCGGGATCTGGTGACCCGCGCCACCGGGCGCGCGGTCCGCAGCAGCATCGAGCAGGCGCTGGAGACGGCCGACACCGTGCTCACGGTCCTCGACTTCTCCGAGGTCGGGCTGGTGGACTTCAGCTGTGCCGATGAAATCGTCGCCAAGCTGCTGCTCAATCAGACGGCGGGCACATTTGTCCTGCTGCAGGGGCTGCGGGAGGACCAGCTCGATGCCATCGAGCATGTGCTCGACCACCACGCCATCGTCGCCCTGATCCGCGATGCGCTGAGCGGCAGCGTGCGGATGGTGGGCCGGGTCGAGCCCGACATGCGCGACGCCTTTGGCGCACTGGAGACCGGCGAAGAGCTGAGCAGCGACAGTCTGGCGGCACGGATCGGCTGGACCCTCGAACGGGCGCGCACCGCGCTCGACGTCCTGATCCGGCTCAACGTGGTCCGCGCCAGCGACGGGGCCTACACCGTGCCGCTCGCGGTATGACGAAGCGGCCCGGCCTCTCGACGCTTGCGATTCATGGCCCGCCCGGCCGGCTCGCGGACTGGGCACCGGTGATCGCCCCGGTCTTCCAGAGCAGCACTTTCACCAGCCCGGTCGGTTCCGAGGAGGAAGTGCTGTACTCCCGGTACGGCAACAACCCGAACCAGGTCGCCCTCGCCGCCAAGTATGCGCTGCTGGAAGGCGCCGAAGCCGCGATTTTCACCGCCAGCGGGATGGGAGCGACGGCGCTCGCCCACCTGGCGGTGCTGCGCCCGGGCGATCACCTGCTGGCGAGTTCGTGGATCTACGGCGGGACTCGCCGGCTGTTTGACGACGAGCTGGGCCGATTCGGGATCGACGTCACCTACGTGAATCCCGACCAGCCGCGGATGTGGCGCCGCTCGGTGCGGAAGAGTACCCGCGCCGTCTTCGTGGAAACGCCCACCAATCCCACGACGCGGGTCATCGACCTCGCGCCGATGGCGCAGATTGCCCGCGACGGCGGCTTCGCGCTGCTGGTCGATGCCACCTTTGCGAGCCCGGTCAACTTTCGCCCGCTGGAGCACGGCGCCGACATCGTCATCAGCAGCGCCACCAAGTACCTCAACGGGCACAGTGATACCATCGCCGGCGCCGTCGCCGGCTCGGCCGCTCTGGTCGAGGAAGTGAACCGGCTGATGCGGCTATGGGGCCAGTCGATCGACCCGCATGCGGCGTGGCTGGTCGAACGCGGACTCCGCACCCTCGACGTGCGCATGCAGCGCCACAACGCGAATGGCGCTGCCGTCGCGGCCTGGGCCGCCACCCGGCCCGAGTTCATCAAGGTGCATTACCCTGGACTGGCCTCCCATCCCGATCACGCCTTTGCGGCGCAGGTGCTGAGCGGGTTCGGCGGCATGGTGGGCCTTGAGCTCAAGGGCGGTGCCCGGGGCGCCGAGCGGTTCCTCAGGAAACTCATGATGATCGCGCATGCCCCGAGCCTGGGCGGAGTGGAAAGCCTGATTTCGGAACCGCGGCTGAACAGCCACCGGCACCTGACCGAGGAGCAGCGCACCAAGCAGGGCATCCCCGACGGCTTTGTCCGGCTGTCCTGCGGGCTGGAGGATGCCGAGGACATCATTGGAGATCTGGGGCAGGCACTGGGGTAGGCGATAGGCGGTAGGCGGTAGGAGGTAGGCGAGAAGTGATGGCCGACGAATCGGGGCCAACTGTTCGGCCAGGCGCCTCGCGCCTACCGCCCCCGTGGCCGCCTGCTCCCTACCGCCTACCCCCCACCGCCTTATCTTTTCCCCGTGATCCGATTCGCGCACGTCTTCAAGGATTATCCCAAGGGCGCCGCCCTCAAGAATGTCTCCCTTCACGTGGCGAAGGGAGAATTCGTCTTTCTGACCGGGCACTCCGGCGCCGGCAAGTCCACCATCCTCAAGCTCATGCAGGGAGCGCTGCAGCCGACCAGCGGCCAGGTGCGCATCTCCGGATTCAACATCGCCGAGCTCGGGGCCGCCGAGATCCCGCGGCTGCGCCGCCGGCTGGGGATTGTGTTCCAGGATTTCCGCCTGCTGGAAGACCGGACCGCGGAGGAGAATATCGCCTTTGCCCTGGAGGTCACCGGCGCGCGTGCCGACAGCATTCCAGCGCGCGTCATGCGGGTGCTGACGCAGGTGGGCCTGGCCGCCAAGGCGCATGCCTATCCCCAGGAGCTGTCCGGGGGCGAGCAGCAGCGGGTCGCGCTGGCCCGCGCGCTGGTCAATGATCCGTCCATCGTGCTGGCGGATGAGCCGACCGGCAACCTCGACGAGCGCGCCACCCGCGGCGTCTTTCAGCTGATCCGGGAAATCAATGCCGGCGGGACCTGCGTGGTGATGGCGACCCACGACCTCGACCTGGTGAAGCAGACCACCTACCGGACCATCGAGTTGCGCGAAGGCGCCGTGGTCTTTGACAGCGGCATGGACGAGACCGCGGGAGAGCTGGCATGAGGCTGCTCTTTCGCGAGGCGCTGCTGTCCTTCCGTCGCGCCCCGCTCCTCTCCGCGCTCTCCATCACCACCATCGGATTCTCGCTGTACGCCGTCGGGCTCTTTGCGCTGGTGGCGGTGAACCTCCGGGCGGCGCTGCACACCGTGGAGCAACGGGTCGAAGTCGTCGCCTACCTTCTGAGCGGAACGCCACCCGAGCCGATCGCGCTGGCGTCCCAGGACATCACCGCCTTTCCCGAGGTGCAGCGCGTCACCTTCGTGAGCGAGGATGAGGCGCTCAAGCGGGCTCGCGCCGAGCTGGTGGAGTTCCGTGACGCCTACCGCGACCTCTCGGTCAACCCGCTGCCCGCCTCGCTGGAGATCCAGCTCAAGGACGGCTTTCGCGATGGCGCCCACGTCGCTGCCGTCGCCGCGCGGCTGAAGGGATACGGCTTCGTCGACGATGTCCGCTACGGACGCGAATGGATCGAGAAGCTGGACCGGCTGCGCAACATCGCCGGGCTGGTGGGACTCACGATCGGGCTCGCCTTTGCGGCCGTGGCGGTGGTGATCATCGGCGTCACGATTCGCATCACGGTGCTGCAGCGGGCCCGGGAGATCGCGGTGATGCGTCTGGTCGGCGCCACCAACGGCTTCATTCGCGGTCCCTTTCTCCTTGAGGGCGCGCTGAAGGGGCTGCTGGGCGGCGGCGTCGCGCTGCTGCTCTCCTATGGCACCTTCCTGCTCTTCCGGGGTCAGTCGGAGCTCGCCACCTCCGGCATCATCTTCCTCGACCCGCAGCATCTCGTCCTCGGCATTCTGTTTGGCGTGGCCATCGGCCTCGGCGGGAGCCTGGTGAGCGTGGGGCGGCACCTGCGGAATGTCTAGGCGGTCAGGCGGTCGGACGGGCGGGCGGTCAGCTGGACGGCGCGCGCGATTCACGCTGGGGCACTCGCTCCTGGTGTTCGCGTTGCTGTTGTCCGCCGGACCGTCTGCCCGCCTGTCCGCCCAATCGGAACTCGACGACTCGCGCCGCCGGCTGGAGGAGGTGCGGCGCGAGCGGGCCCGGCTGGAGGATGAGCGCAGCCGGCTGCAGGGCCAGGTGCACGATATCGGCGAGGAGCTCAGTAGAAAAAATGATCAATTTTTATGGCTGGAGTTTGACTTCGGATTTGGCTTAGCCAAAACCATCGTACTGAGCATTGCGGAAG
>JANOFA010000519.1:0-2834 GCA_031413355.1 Gemmatimonadota bacterium
CATCCTTGCGCACGGGAGTCAACCATGAGCCATGCACCAGCGCAGCCGGGCCAGTTCGCCACCACCGATTTCGGCAAGGTCGAGTCGGAATACGACATGGACGATACCGCGGTCTGCTTTGAGTACTACGGTGGCCTCGCCACCAAGATCAACGGCGAGGTGATCCCGGTGCCCACCAACGCCATGGTCATGGCGGTCAAGGAGCCGATGGGCGTCGCCGGCCAGATCATCCCGTGGAACTATCCCCTTGCGATGGCGGGCTGGAAGCTGGGCCCCGCCATCGCCGCCGGCTGCACCGTCGTCATCAAGCCGGCGGAACAGACCCCGCTCTCACTGCTGGCGCTGGCGGAGGATTTCGAGGCCTGCGGCCTGCCCCCCGGCGTGATCAACATCGTCACCGGCATGGGGCCTGACGCCGGCGCGCCGCTCGTGGCGCACCCTGATGTCCGCAAGATCGCTTTCACCGGCTCAGCCGAGGTCGGCAAGCTGATCATGCGGAGCGCGGCCGATCAGCTCAAGCGCGTCAGCCTCGAACTCGGCGGCAAGTCGCCTAACATCTTCTTTGCCGACGCCGACTTCGAGGCCGCGGTCGACGGGGCGCTCTTCGGCACCTTCATCAACCAGGGCGAAGTCTGTTCCGCCGGCAGCCGGGTGCTGGTGCAGCAGGACATCTACAAGAAGTTCGTCGATGCCTGCGCCGCCAAGGCCAAGACCATCCGACTTGGCCCCGGCATCGACCGGGAGACCAAGATGGGGCCGCTGATCAGCGCCGAGCAGCGTGACCGGGTGCGGCAGTACCAGGAGATCGGGAAGAAGGAGGCGAAGGTGGCGGCTGGTGGCGGCGCGCCGAAGTTCGACAAGGGCTGGTACGTCGAGCCGACGATCTTCTACGACGTCGACAACAACGCCCGGATCGCGCAGGAGGAGATCTTCGGTCCCGTCATGAGTGTCATTCCATTCAAGGACGAGGCGCAGGCGCTCGAGATCGCCAACGCGACGCCGTACGGCCTGGCCGCCGCGGTGTGGACCCGGGACATCTTCAAGGCGTTCCGCGTGGTCAAGCAGCTCGAGGCGGGGATCGTCTGGGTCAATCACATGCAGCCGACGATGCTCGAGGCGCCGTGGGGCGGCTACAAGATGTCGGGCTTCGGTCGCGAGCTGGGCCACTGGGGCGTCGAGGAGTATCTCGAGACCAAGCAGATCTACATCAACCTCGATGAGGCGCCGATCGCCTGGTACTGATGACCATCACCGTCCCCGCCGGCCCGCTGCCGCCACTCTACGCCCGGTGGGCCGCGGCGTTCCTTCCCGGCCCGCTCCCCATCGAGGAGCGGGCCACCTGTGACGACTGCGCCATGCGGGGCCTGAAACAGCAGGGCCCCGGCGCAATCGAGTTCCACCCCGTCACCAAGTGCTGCACCTACCTGCCCGAGCTGTGGAACTACCTGGTGGGCGGGATACTGGATGACGACGACCCGGCCCTCGTCCCCGGACGCCGGAGCGTGGAGGATCGGATCGCCGGACGCGACGCGGTCACCCCACTCGGCCTCGGCAAGTCGCGCCGCTACACCCTGCTCTACCAGCAAGCGCCGGACGGCTTTGGCCGGGCCGAGAGCATGCGCTGCCCCCATCATCTGGATGACGGCCGCTGCGGCGTCTGGCGACATCGCGAATCCACCTGCGCCACCTGGTACTGCAAGCACGAGCGAGGCGAGGTCGGGCTCACCTTCTGGCGCCGGATGCGGGGCTTTCTGCGGGTCGCGGAAGCCGCGGTGGCGCGCCATGCCATCCTGGAGCTCGACATCGGGAGCGAGGCACTAGCGCGGCTGTATCCTGCAGAGCGACCGTCGGCCGAGTTCACCGCGGCCGAGGTGGACCAGGCGGCGGACCCGACGTGGCGCCGCGCCGTCTGGGGCCGCTGGCATGGACGGGAGCCGGAGTTTTTCCGCCGAGCTGGGCAGGTTGCCGCTGGGCTCGCGTGGGCGGACGTTGTCCGGCTGGGCGGGGGGGAACTGGAGCTGCAGCTTCGGCTGCTCCGGGAGAGCCACGCCCGGCTGCGCGACACCGCCCCGCCGACGCGGCCCCGAGCCAAGCCGATCAACGCGCTGCCGGTGCTGCAGGGGTACCAGGCGGTCGGCTACAGCAACTTCGACCCGCTTCTGCTGGCGCCGGAGCTGTATGAAGTGCTGGGGGAGTTCGACGGCCGGCCACTGGATGAGGCGCTGGAGGCGATCCGCTCGAAATACCATCGGCGCCTGACCCCGGCGCTGGTGCGGAAGCTGGCCGACTTCGGAATGCTCGAGGAGGAGAGTGGGTCGGGCTGAGGGCCGCGGGAAGCGGTAGGGGACAGCCAGGGAGCGCAGGGGCGACCGGTCGGTCGCCCCTGCGCTCTTCGGCGCCGGCACGCTAATCGAACTTGATCTTGATCGACGATTGCTTCGGCGGAGCCCCGCCCTTCACCTGCTGGGCCTGGTCCGCATCGAGCGGCTTGTCCTTCAAGTCCGGCATCTGCTTGTCCGGCTGCTTCTCGGCGCTCATGGCCTGCCTCACTGGTACGAGATGGAACCGTGCCTGGTCAACCCCGGCCCGGCGTCAGCCTACTCCTTCATGGGCAGCGGTTTCTTCGGCGGGACCCCGCCCTTCACCTGCTGGGCCTGGTCCGCATCGAGCTGCTTGTCCTTCAAGTCCGGCACCTGCTTGTCCGGCTGCCTCTCGGTGCTCATGGCCTACCTCACTGGTACGAGATGGAACCGGGCCGGGTCAACCCCGGCCCGGCGTGAGCCTACGGCTTATAGATAAACGGGTCCTTCTTCCTGGCCCCGCCCTTCACCTGC
>JANOFA010000520.1:0-4011 GCA_031413355.1 Gemmatimonadota bacterium
AAGCGCGCCACAACAGATACAGGGTGGAAGCGGCGGTGGGCTCGGCACCCCGCGTGGCATCCTCGCCGAGCCGCTCCAGCAGCGGCGTCGCCAGCGGATCCTCGATGTCGCCCAGCCGGGCGAGATCGCGTTGCGCCGCGAGGAGTCGGCCGTCCAGCTCCGCGCCCCAAGTCACCAGCGCCGCCGCCGCCCCCGCGACAATCGAAGTCCCCAGCACCACCGCCCAGCGCGGACCGGGCCGAGTCACCAGCACCAGCGCGGGAAACCAGAGCAGCGGATACCAGACCGGCCATCCGGCCCGTGGCTCCCACAGCAGCAGCCCCGCGGCGGCGGCGGTGATCCCGCAGGCGACGCCCGCTCCGATCCAGCCGGTACCACCGACGACCGGCAGCGCGCGCCAGACCAGCGTCCCCGCCAGCAGAACGATCGCGGCGGTGGTCACCGTCAGGCTCACCTGCCAGGTAATCCAGAGCGCGGAGGGCACGCCGGTCACCGGCGGGGTGATCCCGCGACCGAGATCGCTGATGAGATAAGGGGTGCCCAGCAGGAGGAGTCCGCCCAGGGCGGCACACCAGCGCGGAAGCTGTCCCCGGCGCCCCCACAGCCAGACCGCCACGACGAGCAGGACGCCGCCGGTCACCAGCAGGTGACCGGCAGAACTGGAGAAGGGACGGAACGAACCGCGGAGGAACGTCCCGGCCGAGAACAGGTCCTCGAATCCGACGGCGGTGCCGAGGGGCGATCGCAGCACCGCCCAGAGCAGGGTTGCCAGGACCAGAAACCGCTCCGGTGGCGACTGTCCGGTCAGCAAGCCGACGGCAAGCAGCAGCACCAGGGCAAGGGCGACACCGGTCGCCGCGGCAGCGTTGGCCTCCGCCTGCACCGCCGCTTCTTCCGGAGCCACCGGGAGGAAACTGAACAGGAGTCGGTCGCCGGCTGTAGTCGGCTCGGAGTAGTCGAAAACATCCTCACTTGGTGGCGCGCCGCCAGGCGGAAACACCTGAACCTGCACACCGGCTGCCGCACCGAAGCGCGCAGCGAGACTCCGATCGGGACGGGGCACGGCGGAATCAGCCCAGACCAGGACCGTCGCGACGACCACGCGACCGGAAGCGGCATGCCGCCGGCTCTCCAGCACGGCGTAGAATCGGGTGAATCGAGCGGCGAGCGAATCGCCCTCCGGCTCCGGCACCAGTCGCTGGCGGCCAGCCCACGCCCACGGCACGCCGGTCGGGTCGAGGATGGCGACCGCAATCTCCGCCCCACCTCGTGGCAGCGCATTGTCGAGCCCGGTGAAGGCGCGAGTCCGATCCGCGTCGGCCAGCGGGACGGCAGCGCGGGCAACGTCATCGACCTGCTGCAGGGTCGCGTGCAGTTCTCTGCTCAGCCGACGGTAGACCTCCGTCACCCGACGTTCCCGTTCTACCGGCCAATCAGCCGCGATCCGCGCCATGCGGGACTGGCCCAGCACGATCGCGCTGGCGACCGCAGCCGTTGCCAGTGCAACCAGCCAACCGCGCCAACCCCCGGCGGGCCCCGTGCGCCTGGCGAGAATCAGGGCGACGAACGTCAGGCCAAGCACCGCGTATCCCCACCATGGGGCGGGCTGGCGCAGCCACTCGGCCCCCGCAATCGTGACGGCGACCACCAGCCAGGCGCTGTGCCGTGGCAGGCCCAAACGGGGAGCATTCATGGTTTGCAAGTTAGCGCTGGGCGGAGGGGCGCGGCAAAGCGACTATATTCGAGCCGCATGTGCCCCCCATCGATGTTGCCCGTTCGACTTGCTGTCGCGCTGCTCGGCGCAGGTCTCTCCGCGGGCCCGATGGCCGCCCAGACAACCGACGCGGGCACACTTCTGGTGCGGATCAGCGACCGGGAGGTGGCCACAGAATCGTTCAGCGTCACCACCACAGCAAACGGCATCAAGATCAGCTCCCACGTGGTCTTCAGTGGCCGCCGCCCGGTGCCGGAGTTCATTGCCAGCCTGGATCGGGTCAGCGACGAAGACTTCGCCTTTCAGCTGGAGGCCCGCGGGCCAGCGGGCGGGGGTCAGACCTACGCCGTCCAGAAGCGGAATCGGCTGACGGTCCGCCGGGTGGCGCGTGGCGCCGAGCAGGCGACGGAACTGCCCGGTGGTGCCTCGGTCATTGTCCTCGCCGACAGCATGTTCTCTCCTTATATGCAGGTCGCCGCGCTCGCCACCGAGTCGGGGCGCGCCCTCACCGCAGTCATGCTGCCCGCCGCCCGGCGCGTCGCCTTCACGGCCCAGCGCTCCCCCTCGGTCGACGGCAGCACCATCCGGCTGACCGGCGGAGTCGAGGCGGAGATCCACCTGGGTAACCGCGGCGAGTTGCTGCGCATCTCCCTGCCCAGTTCCGGCATCGAAGCGGTGCGCCGGCGCGACTGACGTGGACCATCACGGACCTCCGCCATCCAGCAGCCGGCGACGCCTGTCCTTCGGCCGGCGGGGACGCCTGCGCTACGAATCCGTCCCATCCTGAAACTCATCGGTAACCCCCTGCGTACGCGGCTTCGGCCGTATTCCCTATTCAACCACAGGATCGTTCGATGCGACGCTGCTGCCTCATCGTCTCCGCCCTGTTCGTGCCCGGATTCATCATGGCACAGGCACCGGTGGTCGCTCCGCCGGCCGCCACGCTCAGTCTCAGCGAGGCTCTGCAGCAGGCCCACAATCACAATCCGCTGTATCAGCAGCGGCTGAACAGCGCCGCGACCGCCCGGATGCAGGTGCGGAATGCGTATGGGCAGCTGCTCCCGGGCGCTTCCGTGTCCGCCGGCGCGGACTACACCGGCGCCGGGTCGGCCAATTTCGGCTCGGGGTTCATCCGCCAGACCTCGGCGGTGGTGGGTTCGAGCTACAGTGCGGGAGTTTCCTGGCAGATTGACGGCGGTCGGCTGGTGGCGCCGCGGGAGCAGAAGGCCAACCAGCGAGCCGTCGAGGAAGACATTGCCAACGAGGAAAGCGGCCTCCGCTTCAGTGTCACCCAGCAGTACCTGAGCGTGCTCCAGGCGACCGCGCAGGTCGCGGTGGCGAAGCAGCAGGTGGAGCGCAACCAGAACTTCCTCGACCTCGCCAGCGCCAAGTACCGGGTCGGCCAGGGGACGCTGATCGAAGTGCGGCAGGCCGAGGTGCAGAAAGCCCAGTCGGATGTCGCGCTGCTGCGGGCCGTTCAGGCCGAAGCTGAAGCGAAGCTGGAGCTGTTCCGCCGCATCGGGATCACCCCGCCGCTCGCGCTCGAGCAGATCGGGCTCAGCGATTCGTTCCCGGTGCAGGAGCCGCAGTTCGACCTCGATGCGCTCCTGGCGCAGGCCAAGGGCCAGAACCCGGCGATCCGCGCGCTGGAAGCCCGGCGCCACCAGGCCGATGTCGGCGTCACCTCGGCGAAGACGGCGTTCTTGCCCAGCCTGTCGGTGCGGGCGGGGTGGAGCGCCTTCACCCAGCAGCAGACCGACGGGAGCCTGCTGCTGAGTCAGAGCCTTGCCGGCGCGATCGGCTCGGCTAATTCGTGTGTTTCCCAGGATTCGATCCGGACCGGCGCCAGTCTGACGCCGATCGGCACAGCGAACTGCTACGCCGGCGCGGGCCTCGATCCCACGGGTACCGCCCTCACCCCCCAGGCGCGCCGCGCAATTCAGAACAGCAACAACAACTTCCCCTTCAATTTCACCAAGCAGCCGTTCAGTGCCAGCCTGCAGATCTCACTGCCGATCTTCACCGGATTCGGCCGTTCGCTCCGGCTGCAGCAAGCCCGCGAGCAGGCCCGGGACGCCGACGAGACCGTGCGCGCCCAGGCGCTGCAAGTCGAGAGCGACGTCCATGGCCGCTACCTCGGCCTCAGCACCGCCTTCCGGGCCATCGCGGTACAGGCACAGAGCCGCGAGGCGGCACGGGACCAGCTCCGGCTGGCGCAGGACCGGTATCGGCTTGGCAGCGGCACCGCGCTGGAGGTTTCCGATGCGCAGAACTCGGTGCAGCGCGCCGAGGGGGAC
>JANOFA010000521.1:0-3461 GCA_031413355.1 Gemmatimonadota bacterium
CCGACGGCCTTCCCGAGATCCATGTAGCGGTGACCGACACCGGGCCCGGCATTCCGGCGGACCGGCTGGAATCCGTCTTTGGCGAGTTCACTCAGGCCGATGCCTCGACCGCGAGCCGATACGGCGGCAGCGGTCTTGGGCTGTCGATCTCCCGGCGTCTGGTGGAGATGATGGGCGGCAAGATGTGGGCGGAGAGCGACGACCGTCAGGGCAGCACCTTCCACTTCACGCTGATCGTCCGCTCCGCCGACACTCCCGACACGGTCCTCCCCGGTCGGCAGCC
Organism: Gemmatimonadota bacterium; assembly: GCA_031413355.1. Classification (GTDB taxonomy): domain Bacteria; phylum Gemmatimonadota; class Gemmatimonadetes; order Gemmatimonadales; family GWC2-71-9; genus JADJOM01. The sequence continues at coordinate 284 of JANOFA010000521.1, forward strand.
GGTCCTGCTCGGCAAGCGGTTGCTGGTCCTGCACGACAACGCGACCATCGGCTGGATGCTGACCGAACAGCTCGGGCGGTGGGGAATGCAGGCCCACCTGGCTACCCAGGCAGCCGACGCGCTCGACTGGCTCAACGCCGGCGAGCGTTATGACCTGATCCTGATCAATCAGCAGATGGCGGGCCGGGACAGCCGTTCGCTCGCCTCGATGATTCGGGCGGTGCCAGGCGTCGGCGGCGTTCCGCTGGTCCTGCTGACTTCGCTGGGAGTTGCCGAGCGGGACGCTGCGGCGCCCGGCTCGGGCGATTTGGCTCGCTTCGCGGCGTACCTGGGGAAGCCGATCAAGTACGCCCGGCTGCATGAGCTGCTGATGCGGACGTTCGCGGCCGAGGCAGCGACGCTGCCGGAAGCGGTGACGGTCGTGAGCCAAGCCGCGGCGCAATTGGCGTCGCCGCCCCCGCGGGGTGCCAGCGCGGCGCTGAGTGGATTTGGTCTCGCGGGTGCCCGGATTCTCCTCGCCGATGACGACCCGGACCTGCGCCGAACGCTGGAGCGGCTGTTCCGATCGGCCGGAGCCGAGGTGGTGAGCGTCGCCGACGGCAGAACGGCACTGGAGGAATTCGCCTGCAGCAATCCGGATGTCGTGCTGCTCGACGGGACCATGCCGGAGATGAACGGATTCGAGGTGTGCCGTCGTCTCAAGGACGATCCCGACAGCCGGCTGACGCCGGTGGTGCTCCTGACCGGTCTTGATGGCGATGCGGATCGGATGCGGGGGATCGAAGCGGGCGCCGATGATATCGTGCTCAAGCCGTTCGACTGGCGGCATCTGCTGACGCGCATGCGGGTCCTGACAGAACGGAAGCGGTTTACCGACGGGCTGGACCGTGCCGAGGCGGCATTGGTGACGATGGCGCGGTGTATCGAGCTGCGGGACTCCGATACCCACGGTCACTGCGACCGGCTGTCCGGCTATGCCTCGCGGCTCGGCGAACGGCTCAATCTGGATCCCGCGACCATCCAGGCGCTGCGCCTCGGGGGTATCGTCCACGATATCGGCAAGGTGGGGGTTCCCGATGCGATCCTGTTCAAGCCCGGGCCGCTGACGGATGAGGAGTGGACCGTCATGCGGATGCACCCCATCGAGGGGGAGCGCATCTGCTCCGGACTCAATGCCTTCCGCCGGGTGCTCCCCATCATCCGCTCGCACCATGAAAAGCTGGATGGCACCGGCTACCCCGACGGACTCAGGGGCGACGAGATCCCGATGAGTGCGCGGGTAATGCAGATGGTCGATATCTACGATGCCCTGACGACCAACCGGCCCTACAAGCCGGCCATGTCGACCGCCCGGGCCCTGGAGATCATGCAGGAGGAGGTTCACCGGGGCTGGCGGGACGCCCAAGTCTTCGCCGAGTTCCGAGACCTGATCCTCGAGGAGCAGGCCGCGGGGGAGCGACCGGCGCTGGCGCGCGCGGTGTAAGGCTGGCCCCTGTAGCTACGGAAAAATCCCCAGCTGCTCGTAGCTCGCCGCCACCTTGTCGATCGCGACGACCAGCGCCGCAGTGCGGCAATCAACACCGGTGCCGGCCTGCTTCCATTTCTCCCGGATCGGGTGCCAGGCGGTGATCATGGTCTCCTCGAGCCCCGAGTTGACCAGGTCTTCCTCGCTCGCCCCTTGGGTCAGCCGCTCGGTCTCCGCCGCGGTGAACTTGCGGCCGGTGACCCCTTCGACCGCTTCGAGCAGCCGACTGTACGCTCCCTCCTCGAACCGCTTCTGCATCCGCCCGAAGCGCACATGGCCCAGGTTCTTGACCCACTCGAAGTAGGAGACGGTGACGCCACCGGCGTTGATGTAGGCGTCGGGGACGACCATCACGCCTTTGCCGGTCAGGATGGCATCGGCTTCCGGCGTGGTGGGGCCGTTGGCCGCCTCGACGACGATCTTCGCCTTGACCCGCGGCGCGTTGTCACCGGTGATCTGTCGCTCGAGTGCGGCCGGGATGAGGATGTCGCAGTCGAGCTCCAGCGCATCCTCCCGGCGGGCGAGATTGGTGGCGCCGGGAAAGTTGAGGATGCTCTTGTGCTCCTTCCGGTGCGCCATGAGCGCCTCGAGGTCGATCCCCTTGGGATGACTGATGCCCCCCTCCGACTCGGCCACTCCCACCAGCACCGCGCCACCTTCGATGAAAAACTTCGCCGCGTAGTAGCCGACGTTACCCAACCCCTGGACGACGAACCGCTTGCCGGCGAGTCCGGGGGTGAGTTTCAGCTGCTTCATGTCCTCGGCCACGCTGCAGATCTCACGCACGCCAAAGAAGACACCGCGACCGGTGGCCTCGGTCCGTCCGCGGATGCCACCCTGGCTGACCGGCTTGGCGGTGACACAGGCCAGCGCGTCCACCTCGCCCGACTTGAGCTGGGCGTAGGTATCCGCGATCCATGCCATCTCGCGTGCGCTGGTGCCCATGTCCGGTGCGGGGACGTCGATGCCGGGGCCCATGAAGTTCTTGCGCACCAGCTCGAAGACGTAGCGCCGAGTCAGGCGCTCCAGCTCTCCCACCGAATACTTCTTGGGGTTGATCCGGATGCCGCCCTTGGCTCCGCCGAAGGGCACGTCAACCAGGGCGCACTTGAAGGTCATCAGCGCCGCCAGCGCCTGCACCTCGTCGGCGTCGACATCGGGCGCGAATCGGACGCCGCCCTTGCAGGGGAGTTTGTGGTGGCTGTGCTGCGCCCGCCAGGCGTGAATGACCTCGATGGTACCGTCATCCCGCTTGAGTGGGAAGCTGGTGTAGAGGACGTTCTTGCAGGCGCGCATACTGGCGAGCAGGGTGGGATCGTGCTTTGTCAGCTTCGCCGCACGATCGAAGGACTGGTTGACCTGCTCGAGGAAGCCGGTGCCAACGGACATGGGCTGCTCCTGCCGCGGGGATGGGGGCGAGAGAAGGGAGACAGTGGGAGAGTAAGGGTTGGGCAGGCGTCCCCGCCTGCCAATGCCGGGATCCGGCTGGCGTGTGAGCGGGTGAACGTCTCGCTGGAGGTCTCCGGCAAGCGCGGAATTAACTTCTTCAAGTATCGCAATGTGCCGATGGATCAGCGGTACATGCACTTCGAGGATAAGCCTTCGTTCGAACAAGTGGAACTGCTGGCCAACCGCTACCTGGAAGCCTACATC
>JANOFA010000522.1:0-7332 GCA_031413355.1 Gemmatimonadota bacterium
GACCGAGCGAGCGGGACGCTGGGCCTACGGGGAAGATGATGCTGATCTCGCGGGGCTGGTCCTCGCGGCTGCTCGTCAGCGCGGGCTGCGTGTCGTCGTCGCCGAGTCCTGCACCGGCGGAGTGATCGGGGCGCGGCTGACTGAGATCCCGGGAGCCTCCGATGTCTTCCTTGGCGGGATCATCGCCTATGACAACCGGGTGAAGGTCGAGCAGCTTGGGGTCGCTCTGGAGCTGATCGAGCGGCATGGGGCGGTGAGTGAGGCGGTGGCGGTCGCGATGGCGGAAGGGGCTGCCCGGCTGCTGCACGCCGAGGCGGCGGTTGCGGTGACGGGGATAGCAGGACCTGATGGCGGGACGGCGGAGAAGCCGGTGGGGCTGGTATTCATCGGTACCGCGCTGCATGGCGCGGGGGAGGCCCATCGTCACGTCTTTCCCGGCGATCGGGGCGAAATCCGTGCTCGCGCGGCGCAGATCGCGCTCTCGCACCTGCTGCAGCGGCTGACGGCAGCGCCGGCGGATCTTGGCCCGCCGATGTAGCGAGGTGGAGCGAGTCGCTATCCAGACCCCTCGGGTGGTGTGGAATCTGAAACCACCCGCGGCGGGAGCGGGCGAAGGCCGACGATCGGCCGTGCCATGGCCTGACGGAGTGCCGTCATGACCCGCCGAGCCAGCGGGCGGTTTCGCCGGGCGAGCCAGAGCCGGAGATGACCAGCATCCTCGCTGGGGACACTTTCCAGCGTTCGCCAGTGTGTCCCCGTCAGCTCGAGATAGGGCCGTACCCACCCGCCGCCCAGGTGGACGGTTCCGAGAAGGCTGTACGGCAGGCGCAGTGACTCCCGGGGGAGGGCGACCTGTTCCGAGCGGATGCCGGTGAAGGCCACCTCGTCCACCTGCGCGCTCCCCGTCCATTCCAGGCAGAGATCGTCCGGGTCGAGCGTGAGCCGGCCCTTGAAGCTGAATGCCGTGCTGGCGATGGCATCCACCGCGAAGGTGTCGACGCCAGCGACGCGCAAGGAGAACGGCAGCGGTTCCATGGGTGCGAAAGCTAGTGCGGGCAGACGGAGCGGAGTGGCGGGTCGCCAGGAATCACCGTCCAGAGTAGCCGAACGCCCGCGTAGTGTTTGCAGCGCGTGGCTCGAGTAGCCAGGGGCAAGAGCGGCTCAGAGCTCACGCGCCGTGCGATTCCCGAAACGAGGGATACCCCAGGTTGTCGGCGCTGACATTCACTGTCAGCCGCAGCGGTGCCGATGGCGCTGCGGCCGGGAGGACCTGGCTGCCATCCGGTGCCACGGCAGCTGGTGGGGTTGAGTGCTCAGGCGTCGCCGGCTCGTCGATCCGGTAGAGATGAAGAGTTCCTGCCGTCCGGAGGGGGAGGGTCGCCAGACTTTGGGTTCCCGGCGCTTCCGGGGGGCGCCAATGACTCGCCTCTGCGCTCGGTGTCGCTATCAGGAGCGAGAAGCGCGCGTGAAAGCCGGGGGTGGAAGGCGGCAGCCAGACGAGTGGCTCGGTCGGGTACGGGTCCATGGCCGGGCTCTGCACGGGGGTCGCGGTGTAGGGGATGACCAGATCCGGCCCCCTGGACCAACCGGGGCGAAAGTCCGCCGGACGGGTCCACCGACTTGCCGCCCCTCCAACGGTAATCCGCCATCGGCCGGTGGGGTAGACGGTGAGGCCCACTTCCGCATCGGTCGCGCGCACGGCGAAGTGCACCTCGTCCTCGTGGGTCCATGCGCGCCAAAGGCCGGAGTATGGCGTGGCCGGAGAGCCGAGCGCGAAGCGGAAGACTTTGTTGGCCATCGAGGACCCCTCGCCGTATGGAGCTCAGCATGTCGCAGCCCAACTCCAATAGGTCGGTCGCGAAGGAGTGCCGCAAGGTCTTGTAGGGCGCCGCGCGGCGATGCCGGCGGGCCGTACCTTTCCGGGATGGCTCGCCCTGCCAATCTGGCCCGCCTCCGGGGTACGCCTGTTGCTATTATCTTTGGCCTACCTGCAACGGGACCGATGCCCAAGTGCCGCAAAATCAAGATGTTCGCAACGACGCCGGCAGTGAGTTCGACGCCGCTGGCTCTCTCGATAGTGCCGGGACGGCGGAGCAGCAGGCCGGCACCGCCGAGGTGGGTGGCCTGCCGATGGAGCCAGGTACCGAGGCCATCCGCCGGCTGGAAAACGAAGTCGCCGAGGGCCGCGACCGGCACCTGCGACTCGCCGCCGAGTTCGACAACTTCCGCAAGCGTATCGCGCGGGAGCGCGAGGAGCTGACGTCCCGGGCCCAGGCGGCGCTGGCCGTCAAGTTGCTCGATGTGCTCGATGACCTTGATCGGGTGGTGGCGGGGCCCAGCGTGGCCGCCAGCGCGGAAGTGGTGCAGCAGGCGCTGATCCTCATTGACCGGAAGCTTCGCAAGGAGCTGGAGGCGGCCGGGCTCGAGCGGATCGAGCCTGTCGGCTTACCCTTCGACCCCAGCCTGCATGAGGCGGTCTCGGTTCTTGTTGCGCCCGCCCCCGAGGCCGATCACACCGTGAGCGCGACATTCCAGGCCGGCTACCGCTTCAAGGGATCGCTGATCCGGCCCGCCCGGGTGCAGGTCTATTCCTCCGAGGGGCACGCCTGACCGTGGCGAGGGACTTCTACCAGGTTCTCGGTGTCCCCGACAGCGCGACACCGGCGGAGATCAAGAAAGCCTACCGCCGGCTGGCCAAGCAGCACCACCCCGACGCCAATCCCAACAATCCATCGGCCTCCGAGCGCTTCAAGGAGATCTCGGAGGCCCACACGGTGCTGGCGGACGCCGACAAGCGCAAGCACTACGACCAGATGCGCCGCCTCGGCGCGTTCGATCCCGCGGCGCGCCGTGGCCCGTCGTCCGGATCCCGCGCCGGCTCCGGATCCGCCGGGACCGACGGCAGCGAATTCTCCGATCTGGGCGGCTTCGGTCTGGGCGACATCTTCTCGTCAATCTTCGGGCGCACCCGACAGGAGGCGGAGGAGTCCCAAGTGCTGGAGACGGTGGTCGAGATTCCGTTCCGGATTGCCGCGTTAGGCGGAAAAGTCTCGGTCCGGATCCCTGTGACGGAAGCGTGTCACACCTGCTCCGGCAGCGGGGCCGCCCCGGGCGCCAAGATCGCGCCGTGTACGGAGTGCAACGGCCGGGGGACGGTGACGTTCGGTCAGGGGGGCTTTGCGGTCAGCCGCCCCTGTCCCAAGTGTCGAGGCCGCGGCAAGATCCCCTCGACACCCTGCCCGGGCTGTCAGGGTGCCGGCGAGGTCAGGGTGGAGCGCGAGGTGGCGATTACCGTCCCGCCGGCCACGGAGACGGGGGCCAAGCTCCGAATGCGGGGGCAGGGACAGGCATCCCGACCCGGCGCGCCGACCGGAGACCTCATCGTCACCTTTCAGGTGCAATCAGACCGATTCTTCCGCCGTGACGGGCTGGATCTGCACTGCGAAGTACCCATCAACCTGGCGCAGGCGGTCCTCGGCACACGCCTGCGGGTGCGGACCCTCGATGGGAAGAAGGTGGTCCTGCGTGTCCCGGCTGGAACTCAGCCCGGGCGGAGGTTCCGGATCAAGGGGATGGGGCTGGCCAAGGGAGAGCGGCAGGGCGACCAGCTGGTCCAGGTCCAGGTACAGATCCCGGAGGTGCTCACCCCGGAGCAGGAGGAGCTGCTCAGGAAGTTCGCCGAATCGAGCGGAATGCCTTTCTAGGCGGCAGGCTCCCACGACTTCAGCGACAGTCCAACCGCCCAACCGCCCAATCGCCCAATCGACCGACGGCTACCGGCTCCCGCCTGCCGCTGGATACTCCCCCGTCGCCCGCCCCGTTTCCCGATAGCTCTCGACCAGCAGCCGGTGGGTCCCCAGTTCGGTCTCTTCCGAAACCGGCTGCCGCTGCGTGTAGCGGCCCTCGGCGTCCAGCTCCCACGCCTGCCGATTGTCCTGCCACATGAGGCCGAGGATTTCGCGGATTGACTGGCGGTGTACCGGATCTTCGATGGGGGCCACCGCTTCGATCCTCCGGTCGAGATTGCGCGGCATCCAGTCCGCCGAACCGATGTACACCTCGTCCTCTCCGTCATTCAGGAAATAGAACGCGCGCGAGTGCTCCAGGAACCGGCCGATGATGCTGATGACCCGGATGTGGTCGCTCACGCCCGCGATGCCCGGGCGCAGGCAGCAGATCCCGCGGACGATCAGGTCGATTCGCACCCCGGCCTGGCTGGCCTCATAGAGCGCCCGGATGATCGGGGGGTCCACCAGCGCATTCATCTTGGCGACGATGCGGGCGGGCTGGCCGGCGCGGGCGTGGGCCGCTTCGCGCAGGATGAGCGCGATAAAGCGCTCGCGCATGCCACGCGGCGCGACGATGAGCTTGCGATACTCGGGCGGGGCGCCGAAGCCGGTGAGCACGTTGAAGAGGTCCGTCAGGTCCGCGCCGAGGGCAGGGCTGGTGGTGAACAGCCCGAAGTCGGTGTAGAGTCGTGCCGTCCTGAGATGGTAGTTGCCGGTGCCGATATGCAGGTAGCGCCGCATCGTGTCGCCCTCGCGGCGCACCACCAGCATCACCTTGGTGTGGGTCTTGAGCCCGGCGACACCGTAGCTCACATGGGCGCCCACATCTTCAAGCCGTTGCGCCCAGCGGATGTTGTTCTCCTCGTCGAATCGCGCCTGCAGCTCGATCAGCACCGCCACCTGCTTGCCCCGTTCGGCGGCGTGCACCAGCAGCCGGACGATACTCGAGTCACCCCCCGTCCGATACAGCGTGAGCTTGATGGCGAGCACGTCGGGATCATCGACCGCGGTCTGGATGAACCGCTCCACCGACGTGGTGAAGCTCTCGTAGGGGTGATGCACCAGCACGTCGCCCTCGCGGATGACGTCGAACATATTGCGCCCGCCGCCAAGCCGTGATGGAGTCACCGGATAGTGCGGCGGGTCCTTGAGCGCCGGCAGGTCCATCGTGCCGGTCAGGCTCAGCAGGTCCGCCGTATCGAGCAGGCCGGGCACCTCGTAGAGGTCCTCGTTCCTGAGTGGCGCAGCCAGCGCGGCCTGCGCCGCGTTGAACTCCGCCAGCAGCACCTCACGAATCGAGGCGGGAAGGTCCGGGCTCACCTCCAGTCGCACGACGGCGCCGAACCGGCGGTTGCGCACTTCTTCCTGAATCGTGCTCAGCAGGTCTTCGGCTTCGTCGTGATCCACTTCGAAATCGGTGTTGCGGGTGATCCGGAAGGCATGGCAGCCGAGGATCTCGATGCCCGGGAAGAGCGACTCGATATTGGCGGTGATCACCTGCTCGAGCGGGACGTAGCGGGTCGACCCACCGTCGGTCCGCGGCCGCGGATCGACCGACACCCACCGCGGCAGGATCTTGGGCACCTTGACCCGGGCGAACCGTTCCTCACCGTCCGTGTCCCGCAGCCGGACGGCCAGCGACAGACTCAGGTTGGAGATGTAGGGAAAGGGGTGCGCGGGATCGACCGCCAGCGGCGTCAGGACCGGAAAGACATTGTCGCGGAAATACTGGTCGATGTGCTCCCGCTCCTGCGGGGTCAGGTCTCCGACATCGAGCACGGCGACCCCTTCGACGCGCAGCGCCGGCAGGATGTCGTCGTGGAGGGACCTGGCGTGGCTTCGCACCATCTCGCGCACGCACGCGCTGATCTGGCGCAGCTGTTCATCCGGTGTCAGCCCATCGGCGGTCCGCTCGCTGTAGCCTGCCGCGATCTGATCCTTGAGGCCCGCCACCCGGATCTGAAAGAACTCATCCAGGTTCGAGCTGAAGATGCCGAGGAACTTCAGCCGCTCGAGCAGCGGGGTCCGGGCGTCCTGGGCCTCGTGCAGGACCCGCCGGTTGAACTCCAGCCAGGACATCTCCCGGTTGATATACAGGGCCGGCAGCGTGAGGTCCGGGGCGGGCGCCGACGCAGGGGGCGACAGGGCCGGAGGGGCGAGATCGGTCATGGGCGTGAATGTACCCGAAAGTGTAACGGCCGCGTAACGGCCGGCGGCGGCGCGCCAGGGGCCGTAGGCATGCGGCCGCTACCGCAGCGCCTTCACCGCAGCACCCGTATTTCCTTCTCCCCGACGACCAGAGAAAGGAAGAGGCTGACGAGGCTGATCAGCAGACCAGCCCAGAACGCGGGCCAGAAGCCGTTCACCTGAAAGCCGAGGTCGAACTGCCGGGAAATCCAGGAGGTGACCAGCAGGAGCAACGCATTGATCACGAACAGAAAGAGGCCCAGTGTGACCAGCACGAGCGGGCAGGTCAGCAGGGTCAGCAGCGGACGCAGGAATGCGTTGACGAGGCCGAACAGCGCCGCGACCAGCAGCAGGCCGACGGGGCCGCGATCGTAGTCCACGCCAGGCACCACCTGGACGGCGACATACAGCGCCAGGGTGTTGATCAGCCAGCGGACAAAGAGCGGGCGCATTACGACGGCACGCGGAGGTAGGTGTCCATCCAGTCGAGCACGGTACCCCACCAGAGGCGCCGGTTTCGGGCCCGGGTGACGAAATGATCTTCGTCGGGGAAGTAGAGGAACTTGCCCGGCAGCTTTCGGAGCCTCAGCGCCGTGAAGGCCTGCATCCCCTCCGAGATGTCCACCCGGAAGTCATTCTGGCTGTGGACCACCAGCATCGGCGTCGCCCAGTTGCTGATGTAGTTGGCCGGCGACCACTTCTCCATCAGCGCTCGCGCGGCCGGTTGCTGCGGCGGGCCACCGAATTCCCACAGCGGGAACCACTGCTCTTCCGTCGTGCCTGCCATGCTCAGCGGATTGAAAATGCCGTCGTGGGCCACGAGTGCCTTGAAGCGATTGGTATGGCCCGCCATCCAGTAGACCATGTATCCGCCATAGGAGCCGCCCGCCGCCCCGATGCGGCTGCTGTCGACGTAGGGCAGCCGCCCGACCACGTCGAGCCCCTTCATCAGGTCTTCGTAGGGCAGGCCGCCCCAATTGCGCGAGATGCTGTTGGTGAATGCCTGCCCGTAGCCGGTGGACCCGTGGAAGTTGACCGCGGCCACCACATACCCCCGCGATGCAAAGAGGGCGTAATTCCACCGGCTGTGCCACTGGTCGAGCCAGGCCCCCTGCGGCCCGCCATGGATGAGGTAGATCACCGGATAGCGCCTGGTGGAATCGAATGCCGGAGGCCTGATCAACCAGCCAAAGACCGAGTCCCGCTGCGCACCGACGAACCCGAACGACTCCGCCGGTTTCACATCGAGACTGTCGAAGACGGCGTCGTTTACATGCGTGAGCTGGCGCGGATTCCTCCCCTCCGCCGACGCGGTCCACACCTCGGCGGCGCGCGCGGCGGTCTGCTTGAGGTAGGT
>JANOFA010000523.1:0-3495 GCA_031413355.1 Gemmatimonadota bacterium
CATCGGCAACGAGGCGGAGGCCCACGCAGCCCGGATACTCGTCAAGCGACTCAGGTACCTGATCGAGCCGTTCCAGACGGACCTCCCCGGGGCTCCCGCCACCATCGATCGCCTCAAGCAGCTTCAGGATCTGCTCGGCGAACTGCACGACCTGCATCGAATCGCCGCCGAGCTGCGGGCGGCATTTGGTGAGGCCGCGGTGAGCCACGCCAACCGGGTCGCCCAGGAGCTCCTCCCCTGGGGCGAGGCGGAGCTCAAGCCACGTCTCCGAAGGGCGCCGAAAGCGACCGGAGGACTCGCCGGACTGGCCCGTATTCTGAGAACGGAGGCGGAAGCTCTCTTCGCACAGACCAAGCAGGAGTGGCTCGACGGCGAGGCGGGGAGCCGGCTCTGTGCCGAGCTCAAGACCCTCGGCAAATGGGCGGGAGGACAACGCCAGCCGGGAATCGAGATCGAGCGGAAGTACCTCCTGTCGGGGCTGCCGCCTCACGCCCTGGCCTTTCCCAGTGGGGAGATCGAGCAGGGTTGGCTGCCGGGGACGGAGTTGGTCGAGCGGCTGCGACAGGTTCGGTCCGCTGGGGGAGAGCGCTGGTTCCGCACGGTCAAGTTGGGGCGCGGCATTCGACGTATCGAGATTGAAGAGGCGACTACGCGGGAGCTCTTCGAGGCACTCTGGCCGATGACGGAGGGCCGCCGGGTGCGCAAGCGCCGCTACCTGGTCCCTGAGGGGGTGGCCATCTGGGAGGTGGACCAGTTCGTGGATCGTGAGCTGATCCTGGCGGAGATCGAGCTGCCAACTGCGGAAGCACAGGTGGAGATTCCGGGATGGCTGGCAGAATTCCTGGTGCGAGAGGTCACCGCGGAGCCGGAGTACCTGAACCGGGTGCTCGCGCGCTGAGAGGTAGGGGAGTGGGGGAGTGGAGGATTGGGGGAATCCCGGAGAGGGAGACTGCTGGAAGATGAAACCGTTCGCCGACGACGACTCCAGGAACCCACCGCCGAAGAACCTGCTTGACCGGCTGGTGCGCGAGTACGCCCGGCCCGCCTATGTGATCGTAGTGCTGTGCCTCTACCTGCTGGTCTCGACCGCGCTGGGGCTGGCGCTCACGCCGGCGATCTGGTGCTGGCAGCTGGCGGACAGGTGGAGCGAGTCACTCCCGTTCCTGACTCGCGGGCTGGCGCTCGGGCTGGGCGCCGCGGTGTCCTTCTTCGTGTTCGGGTTCGGGCTCCTGCTGGTCGTCCCCGTTTACAACCTGGTCCTCCCCACGCGGGTCCGGCCCTTCAAGGGGGGCTACTACACCCTGCGCGCCGCACCCTGGCTGCTCCACAACGCGCTGTTCTACCTGGTGCGCTTCACCTTCCTGCCGTACGTCACGCTGACCCCCTTCGGCATCTGGTTCCTCAAGGCGATGAGAATGAAGATCGGCCGCCACGCCTTCATCAACACCGAATACATCTCGGACCCACAGCTCATCCGCATCGGCGACGACGCCGCGCTCGGGGGGAGCGTGCGGATCTTCGCCCACTATGGCGGCGGGGGACACCTGGTGATCGCCCCGGTGATGATCGGGGACCGGGCCACCATCGGCCTGGCGGCCACGGTGATGGGCGACGTCGAGGTGGGCCGTGGGGCGACCGTGCTGCCGCACTCGGTGCTGCTGCCCGGCTCCCGGGTCGGCGCGGGCGAGACCTGGGGCGGCGTGCCGGCGCGGCTGATCACCCGGGAGGAGCTGGAGCTGTTCAAGCAGGGAATCCGCGGGGTCCAGCAGTTCGAGAGTTGAGAGGCAGAGCTGACGCGGGAGCCCCGGCCTCACGCGGAGCCACGACACCCTCGTCAGCACGGTCCGACGGCTGCGATCGCCAGGAGGCGCCTGAAGAAAGCCCCGGGAGGTCTTCCCGGTGCTGTACCAGGTGAAGCTTGGGAATTGCGACAGCATCAGGAGCACATGAGCGTAGCTGGGTTTCAGCGGAAGCGGTCTTCAACTCCGAGCACGATGCGTCGAAGCGCCGAGTCGCCCCACCGCCCCCCTACGATCCCTTCGCGACCACCGTATCCGCCAGCTCCGCATGAAAGCGGGCGGAGTTCTGCGGCTCGCCCAGTGAATCGTACGCCGCCGCGAGGTCGCGCCGCGCCGCGCGGATGAAGCTGGTGGCCGGATCGGTCTGCTTGATCAGGATGTCATACCCCTTGCGGCTCTGCACTACTGCCTCACGAAACCGCTTCTGCCGGAGCAGCGTCCGACCCAGCTTGATGTGCCCGATGCCGGTGTTGACGTGGGCGGGGGAGAGCACCGCCTCGTAAATCGCGATCGAACGCCGATACAGCTCCTCCGCCGCCCGGTAGTCCTTCTTCTCCGACAGCACACTCGCCAGGTTCGACATCGCCACGCCCACGAACTGGTGCTGCTCCCCGAACACCGTGCGATAGATGTCGAGCGCCCGGCGGAAGCGCGCCTCGGCGAGGTCATAATGGCTCTCGGCATAGGCCAGGTTTCCCAGCTCATTCAGCGCCTCCGCGGTCTGCGGATGCACTGGTCCGAAGACCCGTTCCTGGATGGCGAGCGCCTGCTCCAGCGCGATCGTGGCCTCAGCCACCTTCTTCTGATAAACCAGCGCGCGTCCCAAACGGGTGAGGTTCGCGGCGGTCTCAGGGTGGTCCTCCCCGTACCAGCCCCGGGTGATCTCGAGCGCCTGGCGGTAGGATCGCTCGGCGTCCGCGTACTTGCCCAGCACCACCTCAATCTCCCCGAGGCTGGCAAGGTCGGTGGCCACCTCCGGGTGCTGTTCCCCGTAGCCGGCGCGGTTGAGCGCCAGGACCTGCCGTCCCAGCGAATCGGCCTCGGGATAGTGCCCGGCATAGAAGTGCGCGTTGCCCAGTTCACGTAGGTGTGCCGCACGGTCCCGGACCGAGATACCGGCACCTGAATCCGCCTTGATCACGCCCTGGAGGATCCTGATAGCCTCGGCGTAGAAGCCCCGTTTCTGCAGCGCCAGTCCGAGGGCGAGCGTGGCGTCCACCACGCTCGGGTGATCCGGACCAAGCGTTCGCTCGAGGATGCCGAGTCCCCGCCGGATCAGGCTGTCGGCCTCTTCCAATCGGGCCTGGTCAATCCGGAGTCGTCCCAGGGTCACCAGGCTCCGCGCCACATCTGGGCTGGCCGAATCGCTCAGCCCGGTGTGGGCGGCGAGGGACCGGGCCAGCAGGGTATCGGCCCGGTCGAACTTCCCCAGCCGCTGAAACACCGTGCCGAGGGTCTGGAACAGCTCCGCCTGCACCCCCGGTTCGCGATCGAGCGCGGCCGCTTCCCGTACCCCGCCCTCGAGCAGCGACACGACCCGGAGGCTCTCCGCCGGGGCCACCGCGGTCTCCCCACCACGGAACAGGTTGAGCATGAAGCTCTGGATCCGGCCGGAGCGGGCCGCCTCCGCCACCGCGGTGTTGCGCGCCGAGGTGAGTCGGATGGCATAGAAAGCCGAAAGCAGGATCACCAGAGC
>JANOFA010000524.1:0-12294 GCA_031413355.1 Gemmatimonadota bacterium
CTCGAAGTGCGTATCGCGATGACCGCCGAGCACCACGTTCCCGTGCTCCCCCGGCATCGCCGTACCCGTGACATGACCGGGACCGAAAGCGAGGGTTCGCCCGCTCCCACCCTCGAGAACCATCAAGTCGACACGCTGGCGGGGCGCGCCCAGCCGGGCCACGGGCGTGGTGTCCGCCCATGGCCACGGCTTCGGCAATGCTCCTTCTTTCGACGCCAGCGTCCACGCTCGTCGAATCAGGGTCTGGGCCAGCGAGGCCTTCGCGTGGATGTACGCTCCCCGCGCCATCTCTGTGACACCCCAGCAGATGACCGCGAGGGCCGCGATCTGAAGGGCCCGCCGCTTCATGACCGTCGAACGGCGAACAGGACGCTCGTCGCCGCGACACAGGCGGCAAGGCCCTGAAGCAGGAACAACATCGCCGGCGTGGCCGACGAAGGCAGGCCGCCAAAGGTCGCGCCGTTCGGCAGATTCACCGGAACCATCACGCTGTCGAGGAGCTGATCCACCGGACGGACCGGCGTCATATCCACCGCGACCAGGCTGGTGTGCCGGGTCACGAGGTGATGGGTCAGGCCGAGCGACACCACCTGCGCGCGGACCGCTTCAGGATCGTCGCCGTCGTGAACGCCGTCCAGAAGGGATTGAATTTTCCGACGCGCCCATAAGACGTTGATGCCACGACCGGACTCCGTCTTCGTGAAGGGAGCCACGGTTTCAAAAGGCTCGCCATCGAGCTGACCGGTCACCCGGATCGCATGGGGGGCGTCATCGAACCGCGCGCCCACCACCACGGGCTCGCCGAGGTAGAGATCGGGAATTCGGTCGGGCCACACTTCGGCGTGGTCGGGGGTCAGACCATCGAAGGAGATCTGAATGTCGGAGAGAACCGGGCTCTCCACCTTGGCGAAGAGCTCGCCCATTTCCCTCTCCACCGCGTTCACGTCCGAGATGAATGTGAAGGTGCCGCGCCCGAACTCCGCGGCCCTGGTCATGAAGTGGGAGTTCGGAGCGGAGCCGATGCCCACGGTGAACAACCGCGCCCGTCCGAGCCTGGCCTTGATCACGGAGAAGAGCTGGTCTTCGTTCGACACCGCGCCGTCGGTCAGGAAGATCACCTGCTTGAGCACGCTCTTCTCTTCCAAAGCACCCGGACGCGAAGCCAGGGCGGCCAGAAGTGCGGGCAGCATCTCGGTGCCCCCATTCGCGGTGAGCGATGACGCGTAGCGCATCGCGCGCTGCCGGTTGACCCCCGTGGCTGGGACCGGGCTCGGGAACAGACTCGAGGTGACGGAGTTGAACTGGATGAGGTTGAAAGCGTCGGACTCGTCGAGTCGCTGGATAGCGAGTTCGAGGGCCCGCCGGGCCTGCTTCATCGACACCCCCTCCATCGAGCCCGAGGTGTCGATCACGAACGTCACTTCGCGAGGGATGCGAACCGAGCGAGCCGCGCCGCCGGTCGGGGGAAAGAGAGTGACGAGGGCGTACGTCCCGTCCGGACCGTTTTCGGTGGTGATGCTGCTTTGCGGCATCACCCCCGGGGTGGGCTTCCATGAAATCTCGAAGTCGCGATCGGTGGGCACGACCTCGTCGCGAAGACGCGCGTGGAAGGCGTGGCCGGACACCGGCTCCACGGCGATGGGATGGGTGTCGCTCGTCAAAGACGCCACCTCGAAGCCGGCGTTGAGATTGAGTTCGATCGAGACCGGGTTGCGGTGCACTCCGGGGGGCAGGCAGGGCGACTGCAGGAGCGGTTCCTCGTCATCCCAATCGCCCGGTTCACTTTCTTCGCCGCCGTCTTCGGCCCCGGTCTCGTCGTGACCCCCGAGGGCCTGGCGCGGATGGCCTTCCCGGCGGGCGAGAACGAGCGCCGGCTTTCCTCTGGTCAGAAGCGCGAGCGCGGACTCGATTCCCGGCAGGTAGCGCGGTGTGGTGGTCAGCGGAAACCTCAAGCCAACGCGGCCCTGTGAAAGCTCCAGCGTCTGCTGGTACTCGATCTCCACCTCCAGTTCCTCGAAGGGGCCGAGATTGGCAACGCGGCTGGTGAAGAGGTTGGGACGCTGCTGCTCGACCAGGGTCGCCCGCTTCCCGGAGGCCGCGGCCTGCTGAAATTCCCGCCTCGCCTGTTCCTTCTCGCGGATCTGGCCTTCGATCAGGCGATCCCCCGCGCGCATCCTCATGTGGTCGACCGCCGAGGACTCCGGCAGCGGGAATACATAGACGCCCTCGATCCAGGCGTCGAGCGGATTGCGGAAGCGCTGGACCACGGTAGCCCGCGCGATCACGCCGGTCACATCGAACCGAACCCGGGTATCGACGCTGGGGGCCGCCTCATAGGCGGACTCCGACCCGTGGCGATAGAGGAACTCGCCCGCGGTGGCGGCGCCAGGCGAGGCGCCCGCCGGTCCTTGCTCCGGCTCGGCCCCGGTGGCGAGGGCAGCGAGGCCAAAGAAGATGAGGGTCATGGCCAGGAGCAGACGCGCGGTGGCCTTCACGAACTCGCGCGTCTCGCTGGAAGTGGGCCCGGCCCAGGCCAGCCGGACCAGGACCTGTTGGGTGAGGTAGTGCCGTCGTCCGTAAGTCATATCGCTTCTCCGATCCGGACTGTGGGAGCGTCCCGCGTGATTGCGAGCAGCTCTTTGGTCGTCGAAGAGGATTTGAGCGAACCAAAGAGGCGTGGTTCGGCCGCACTGATGGCGATCTTGTGGAACATTGTGGCAAAAGGATGGCAAGCCCTCTTTTGAGGCAGGCCGCCCGTATAGTCCCCGGGGAGACACATGCCCCGCAGAATCGCCATCGTCGAGGACGACCCCGCCATCCGCCAGAACTATCGCGACGCCCTGGTCTCGCAGGGCTACGAGGTGGCGGTGTTCGAGGACAGAAAACGGGCGCTCGAGACTTTCCGCACCCATCTCCCTGACCTGGCCCTCCTCGACATCGGCCTCGGCGCCGACGTCGACGGCGGTTTCGTTCTGTGCCGCGAGTTGCGCTCGCTCTCTCCCGCCCTGCCCATCATCTTCCTGACCGCGCGCGATTCCGACTTCGACGTCGTGTCGGGCCTGCGGATGGGCGCCGACGACTACGTCACCAAGGACGTGAGCCTCCCCCATCTCTTTGCGCGCATCGGCGCTCTGTTCCGCCGGGTCGAGGCCGCGGGCGAGGCGGGGAACGCCGAGGAGGCGCTGGTCCGCGGCGCCCTCACCCTCGACGTGGCGCGGGTGTCCGCGACCTGGAAGGGACGAAAGGCCGACCTCACTCTCACCGAGTTCTGGCTGGTGCACGCGCTGGCGAAGCATCCGGGCCACGTGAAGGATCGTGAGGCTTTGATGAATGCCGCCAAGATGCTGGTGGACGACAGCACGATCACGTCGCACATCAAGCGCGTGCGGCGCAAGTTCGAGGCCAGGGACCCTGCCTTCGATCGAATCGAAACGGTCTACGGCATGGGGTACCGCTGGAATCCCGAGAGCTCAGGGCCGTAATCAACAATGCGTTTCGGACTCCGCGCCCAGCTTCTGATCGTCTCGAGTCTTCTCCTCGCGCTCCCCTTTCTCGGGCTCCGGTCGGCGCGAGAGATCGAGGCGTTCCTGGTGGAGACCCAGGAGCAGGGCCTGGCCTCCACGGCGCGTGCGGTGGCCACCGCGTTGAACGAGCGGCCCGGCGTCTTCGTAACCGAAGCCGCGGAGCCTTCGATAACCGGAGAGAGCGAGAAAGCGCCACTTGTTCGGATCGAGACCCTGACCTCCCCGATCACCATCGACGGTTCGGGGGCGGACTGGGCGGGGCAACGCGTAGATACTCGCGAGCTGGGCGCCACCCTTCCCACCCCGGTTCCGGAAACCTCCCTTCGGGTTCGCTACCGCCTCGGCCGGCATGAGAGGAATGTCTACGCTCTTTTCGACATTCTTGACGACGCCGTCATCCGCTACGACTCCGAGTTTCCCCGGCTCGACGCCAGCGACCACATCGAGCTCTCGATGATTTCTGCCGACGACGAGTTCCTTCGTTTCGCCATCGCCGAGTCGGGCGACGGCGCGGCTCGCATCTCCCTGGTCCGACCGGACGGCGGAACGGTTCCGGATACCCGAATCGAAGCCGTCCTCACCGAGACCGACGATGGATACCGGATCGAGGCCCGCATTCCGCGGACCCTCATCGGTTCGCGTCTGGGGTTCGCGGTCACGGATGTGGACGACCAGACGACGCGCGCGATGGTGGCGCGGGTGGCCACCAGCGCAACCGAGCGGCGCGAAGATCTCGGTCGCGTCTTTGTCCCCTCGCCCGAACTCGGGGTGACCAGCACGGGATCACCGGGTGACGCGCTCTGCAGCGCAAGCTCCCCGCGTGCCAGACGATTCACCACCGCATCCATGAACGGCAGAAACCCGGCCCGGAGCGGGAAGCCGGTCCACTCCGGCTCCAGCCGGCTGCCGAGCAGGACCACATCGCCCGAACGGACCAGCCAGGGCATCTGTCCAACGGTTGCAATGATGCCGGTCGTCGCGGAGGCCCGGCGCGGCTCCAGCAGGTAGCGTCGCGCAACCGGCTCGCGACCCACCAGCGGGCCGCTGTCGGTCATGGACGCGGTCGCCACAAGCGCCCCATAGCGCCACCCGATGTCCCGCCGCTCCAGCGCCCGGTTCAGTGCGCCGAGCTGCGCGGGGTCGGCGGGCGGCAGCACCACTGACGAACCGCTGCCCAGCGTGCCGGCGGTGAGATCGGTGCCTCGACGCAGCCGGCCGTCGGCCTCGAGCACACCAAGCGCCGCGTCGAGGTAGCGGTCCTGTGGATTCCACTGCACCCGCGCGACCGGAGCCACCCGGACGAGGCTGACCCGGTCATCGTCCATCCGCAATTCATCGGGCGCTTTTGCGGCGCGAACCGTCCACCACCCCAGTGCCGTTCCATCGAGCGAGAAACTCGTGGCCCCGCCCGCCGGAATCAGTGCCTGCCGTCCCGGGCGGTCCGCCAGAGTCACGGTGACGGGTGCCGGAGCACCGCTGTCGCCTTCGACCGCGACAATCACCTGCCCGCCTGAGGGCGTCCATGGTGCGGCGCTGGGCCGGACCTGGGCGACACCGAGATTGCGTGGCGCCGTGGAAGTGGGTCGGGCGACCAGCAGCGGCAGGCGCACGGCGGCGGGTGACACCGCGGTGGCCTGCAGGTCGGAGAGGAGGACGATGGCGCCGGGTCGGTGGTCCGTCGCTACTACCTCCGCCGCCAGTTGCACCGCCTGCCCGAGATCGAGACGACGGGGAGCAACCTCAAGGCTGTCCACCGCGCGGGTGAGCTCGCTCGACGATCCGCGACGGGCGAGCCCGTCGCCGCCCACCAGCCAGAGGGCATCAGCCGGCGTGGCCCGCCCGAAAATGCGCCGGGCCGCAAGGCGCAACTCCTCGAGCCGCGGGGTGCCATCGACGATCGCGCCGCTGCTGGGCGAGTTGTCGAGAATCACGGCGAGCGCACTCGGGGCGTGGCTGACGGCTTCGCGCAGCGCGGCGGACGGACCCGCGGCGGCCATCACCAGCGCCAGAATCAGGACCGTGCGCACCAGCAGCAACACCAGGTGGCGAAGCCGCAGGCGACGCTGATGCTCCTGGGTCACCTGCACCAGGTACCGGACTGCGGGGAATTCGAGAGTGGGGGGATCACGTCGCTGGATGAGGTGCAGCAGCAGGGGAAGTCCGGCGAGCGGCAACCCGAGCAACACCCATGGCTGCAGAAACCCCATCAGGCGAGGCCCGACGGACGGGCAAGCACCCGCCGGAGCGCGGGCCCGAACGGCGTATCGGTCGTCAGCTGGTGGTACTGCATCCCGCTGCCGCGACAGGCCCGGCGCCAGGCCGACACGACTCCCGCAACCGTCTCGCGATAGGCCCCAGCCCAGTCCTTCGGCCGCAGGGTCACGCTGGCCCCGGTCTCCGGATCCTCGAAGCGTGCCTCCGCGGGACCACCCAGATCGAGCTCGGCGGGATCCATGACATGCAGCACGATCACCTGGTGTCCGCGGTGCTGGAGGAACTTGAGGGCCCGCAGCGCGAGATCGCGCTCGAGCAGGAGATCGGAGACAAAGATGACCAGACCGCGTCGCCGCAGCAGGTCGACCACCCGACGCAGCGCCGGTTCGGCCGCCGTACCATGTCCTGGCATCACGCCAACGAGGTGCGCCAGCAGCTGATGCCACTGCGCACTCCGGGCCCGGGCTGGAAGGATGCTGCGGACCGCGTCGTCGAACGCGATGAGTCCGGTCGCGTCGCGTTGACGCAGGAGGATCAGCCCGAGAGCCGCCGCCAGCCGCTGGGCATAGGCCAGCTTCGACAGGGTGCGGGCAGGGTCACCGCTCCACGCCATGGAACGACTGGCATCGAGCACCAGCATCGCCCGCAGGTTGGTCTCTTCCTCATACTGCTTGACGTAGAGACGGTCCTTGCGCCCGAGCAGCTTCCAGTCCACATACCGCAGTTCGTCGCCCGGCTGGTAGGAGCGATGTTCCGCGAATTCAACCGAGAAGCCGCGACGCGGTGAGCGATGGAGGCCCGCCAGAAATCCTTCGACCACGCCCTCGGTCAGGAGCTCGATGCCACCCAGACCGGCCGCCTCGCGCGGGTCGAGCAAATCAATGCGGGATCGGGTGCCGGTGGACAGGGACATTGGGGGCGGAACGTACCGGGGCGAGTTGTGGGAAGTCAACGCGGGACACCGGTGTCCAGCGGGGAGGACGGTCTGGGGAATGCCTCGAATCGACTCAGACAAGCTAAGCTGTTACCCAACAATGACTTTGCAGAATTTTGAAAACTGGCACATGCCCTGCTTAAACGACAGTTGTCCACCTTGTCGTCCCTGGAGGCTATATGCTCGGTACCCTGACACTGGCGCTTGCGGCGCTGTCCGCGCCCGTTGCGTCGCCCCCGACGTCGTCGGATCCATCCGCGCTCATCGCCCGCTGGGTCCGCGGCACAAATTCCGCCCGGCCGAGAATCAGCGTGTGGGTGAATCGTGAGGATCCCTACCAGCGCGGCGATCGGGCCCGGGTGTATTTCAAGAGCGATGCCGATGCGCATGTCACGGTGGTCAGGATTGATACCGACGGCCGGATGCGCATCCTGTTTCCGATCGACCCGTGGGAAGACAACTGGGCCCGGGGCGGCAAGACTTTCGAGGTGCTGGGCCGCGACCGCGACGAGGCATTCAGGATCGATGACTACCCGGGCGCGGGGTACATCTTTGCCGTCGCCTCCGCGGACCCCTTCAACTACGACGACATCATCCGGGGCGACCACTGGGACTATCACTCGATCAGCGACGGTCGGGTGCGTGGCGATCCGTATGTGGCGGTCTCGGATCTGGCCGGCCGCATTTCGGGCCAGGACGACTACGACTACGACGTGTCTCAATACGACGTCGAAAAGCACTACGACTACCCGCGATTCGTCTGCTACGACTGCCACAGCTACGCCGGCTGGCACACCTGGAATCCGTACCACAGCTCCTGCTCGAGCTTCCGTCTCGTGATCTATGATGACTGGTACTACTACCCGTACCGGTACTACAACCAGGGCATTTATGTCGGGCGCCCGTATTACCCCGGCCCGCGGTATGTCTTCAAGGACCACGATGCGCGCAATGACTATGTGACCCGCGTGGCGCAGCGCCCCCGCACCGCTGATCCCGACCCCCGCCGTCCGGTGGAACGGGACCGGACCAGCGCGGATGTCGGCGGTCGGGGGAGCATCCCGATCCCGGGCAGCCCACGCCGCCGCACCGACGCCGGATCGACGGCCACGACAAACAACCCCCGCAGCCCGGAGCGGCGCGACGGAACCCCGCCGGGTCCGTCGACAACCACCTCGCCGGGGCGCCGGGGTCAACCGGCTCCGGCACAGGGCCCAACGACGAGCCCCGACCAGTCGCCCGAGCGCCGCTCCGAACCGCGGAGCGAAGCAACCGGGACGCGAGAGGTTCCGCCCAACGGATCGCAGGACTCGCCTCGGCGTCGGCCACAGCGCCCCGATGACTCGGACAGCCGTCCCTCCACTTCGGACCAGGGGGAACGCCCAGCCCCTTCCTCTGATCCAAGGGCCGGCGCCGAGCCGCGGCGGGAGCCGACACGGGAGGCTCCTCGTCCCCCGTCTTCCGAGCCACGGCCCAGCGCCGAGCCACGGCGCGAGCCAACCCGGGAGGCACCCCGAGCCTCGCCGCCGCCCCAGGACCGGCCGCGCGCAGAACCCCGATCGCAGCCACCACAGCCGCGGAGCACCGGCGAGCCTCAGTTGAAGCGCCGCCGGCCCTGAGCCGGTTCGAAACCTCATGGAGCGCCCGGCCGTACCACTCACGGCCGGGCGCTAGCTTTCGTCCGGCCGCTTCCCTTCACGCCTTTCGTCAGGAATTGCCGATGCGCATGCCGCGACACACCGCCCCTGCCGTGCTGCTGTTCTTCGCGTCCACTGCCCTGCCTCTCTCCGCACAATCCGCGGCGCTCCGTGCCGCCGCCGCGACGATCACCACGGCGGATGTGAGCCGACGCATTCACATCATCGCGGATGATTCCATGCTTGGCCGGGACACGCCAAGTCCCGGGCTGGAAATGACCGCGAAATACGTGGCGGACGAGTTTCGCCGGGTCGGCCTCAAGCCGATGGGTGAGAACGGGACCTTCTTCCAGCGGTATACCATCAGCCGGCGGCGGATCGATCCAGCCGGCAGCCACGTCGGATTCATGATCGCCGGGGCACACGTGCACGCCTCTCTCGACCGCGACGCCCGCTTTGCCTTCGGCAGCGTCCCGGCGGAGGAGGTGATGGCGCCCGCGGTCCTGCTCGGTGGAGCCTATGCCGCCTCGGACGTCGAGACGCTCGATGTGGCCGGCAAGATCGTGCTGGTCGTGATGGACTACCGCAAACCACTGACGCCCGTGGTCCAGCAGATCATCGGGGGGCTCGGCGAAAAGCAGCCCAAG
This sequence comes from Gemmatimonadota bacterium, assembly GCA_031413355.1. Lineage (GTDB taxonomy): Bacteria > Gemmatimonadota > Gemmatimonadetes > Gemmatimonadales > GWC2-71-9 > JADJOM01. The sequence continues at coordinate 8,957 of JANOFA010000524.1, forward strand.
GGAATCGTCCTGCTGTCCAACCGGGACTCCACCGTCTTCGCTACCAGGGTGCGGGCGCAGAGCGCCGTCCGGGTGACGGTCGGTGCCGGTGAAGAGGCGAGCCCGGTGGTTGAGGTGCACGAGCGCGCGATGGGCGATGTGTTGCGGCTGGCCGGTCTCAATCTGGACAGCATCCGGGCATCGGCGACGGCCGTGATCACTCCGCTGCCCCAATTGACCGTCGGACTGGGCCTGAAGGACGAAGTCCTGTCGGAAGCATCAGCGCCGAACACCATCGGGGTGCTGGAAGGTTCCGATTCCAAGCTCAAGCAGGAGTATCTGGTCTACACCGCGCACATGGATCATGTGGGCGTATCCGGCCCGAACGGGACGGGCGGCTGCCAGGCCAAGGGCGCCGACAGCATCTGTAACGGCGCGGACGACGACGGCTCCGGGACCGTGGGAATCATGGAGCTGGCGGAAGCCTTCACCCGCAAGGGCGCGCGCCCCAAGCGCTCGATCATCTTCATGACGGTGAGCGGCGAGGAAAAGGGGCTCTGGGGCAGCGGCTATTTCGCCGAGCACCCGACCGTACCGCTGCCCCAGATCGTCGCGAACATCAACCTCGACATGATCGGACGCAACTGGCCGGATACGATTGTGGCGATCGGGTCGGAGCATTCCGATCTCGGAGCCACGCTGAGCCGTGTGAGCGCGGCCCACCCGCAGCTGAACATGGTGTCGATCGCCGACAAATGGCCCGAGGAGAATTTCTACTTCCGCTCGGACCACTTCAACTTTGCCCGCAAGGGCGTGCCCATCCTGTTCTTCTTCAACGGGGTCCACGCCGACTACCACCAGGTGACCGACTCCCCGGACAAGGTCGATGCCGAGAAGGAATCACGCATTCTGCAGATGCTGTTCTACCTGGGACATGATATCGCCAACGCAGCGGCCCGGCCGAAGTGGAATCCCGAGAGCTACGACAAGATCGTCGAGAAGAAGCCGGCGGCGTAGGACGGTCGGACGGCAGGCAGGTCAGGCGGGCGGTTGGGCGGATTGCGATCCCCCAACCGCCCGTTTGCTGTTGCCGAGCATAGGCATACTCCGAACGGCGACGGCAGGAAACCGGGCATAGATTCCCTTCGACTGCGGTTCACTGCGATCTGATCCTCAACCGAAAGAGCTGCGGCCGGTCCAGCGGCCCACCCTGACCCATGGCTGATTCTCCCTCCCCCCTCGCCGACTTCCAGGGGTTCCGTACCAGGATGAACGACGTGATCCTGAACGCGGGCAACCTCACGATCAACCGCTTCTTCGCCCTGGATCATCGCTGCTACGAACCTGGCGCCCTGGGGACGAAAACCAAGGAAATGCTCGGCCTGGTGTCGAGCCTCGTGCTGCGCTGCGACGACTGCATCACCTATCATGTGGTCCGGTGCCACGAAGAGGGGACGACCCGCGAGGAATTCCTCGAGATCTTTTCGGTGGGTCTAGTGGTCGGCGGGAGCATCGTGATCCCCCACCTTCGGCGGGCGATGGCGCGGTTGGAGGAGCTGACGGTGCCAGGCTGAGGCACCCCGGCAGTGCGCCGCTCCGGCCGGCCTACTCGGCAGGTGGCGTGCTCGGGACCCGCACCCGGTTGTTGAGCAGCACGCCGGAAATGATGAGGGTTGCCCCGAGGGCATGGGCGAAGGTCGGCTGCTCGTCGAGGACCAGCAGCGCGACGATGGCGGCGATGAGGGGCACGCCGCAGGAGTAGATCGCCGTGCGACCAGCGCCGAGGACCTGAATCGACCGGCTCCAGAGGAAGTAGGCCGCGGTGAGCGAGAGCAGCGTTGCGTAGACGACGGCGGACCAGCCGACGAGGGTCACGCCGCCCCAGTCGAGCGCCACCAGCCCGGGGAGGCCGAGCAGGAGCAGCCCTGGCGTCCCGGTAAAGAGGGTCCAGCCGGTGAGCTCCAGTGCCGGCATCGAACCGGAGATGCGTCGCAGGCCCAGCGAGTAGATGGTCCAGCATCCGGTGGCAGCGAGCATGAGCAGGTCGCCCACCAGATCCCCCCCGCCCTGCCCGAATCCGTTGCGCAGAACAATCGCGACGACGCCCGCCGTCGCCAGCACCACGCCCCAGCGCTGCCGCACGGTGGTCTGTTCCAGTCCGAGCAGTGCGGCGGAGACCGTCACGATGGTGGGCAGACTGGCGAGGATCAGGGCGGCATCCGTCGCGCTGGTGCGGAACAGCCCGTGAATGAAGCAGAGCTGGTAGAGGGTGTTGCCAATGACGCCGAGGATGATGAGCGGCCAGCCCATCCCGGTGGGGGGCCAGCGCAATCGGTCGAGCCGGAACAGGACAATGGCCAGCACGAGCGACCCCGCCACGAAGCGAATCGCGGTGAAAGGCAGGGGAGGGATTTCGCGGAGGGCGAGCTTGGAGATGGTGAAGTTGCCACCCCAGATCAGGGTGGTGAGGAGCATGCCGAGGTGGGCAGAGGCCGGAGAACGATCGGTCATGCGGGGAAGAGTAGTCGGGCACCGAAACGGGCGGAGGCCGTGGAACGGGCGGCTCCGGCTATATTGCCGCCCATGAAGCAGTCGCGTATCCGAAATTTCTGCATCGTGGCCCACATCGACCACGGCAAGAGCACCCTGGCGGACCGCCTGATCGAGGCCACCGGCGCCGTGGAAAAGCGCCTCATGCGCGAGCAGTTGCTCGATACCATGGACCTCGAGCGCGAGCGGGGCATCACGATCAAGCTCAATGCCGTGCGCATGGTGTACGTTGCTCAGGACGGCCACACCTACGAACTCAACCTGATCGACACGCCGGGCCACGTGGACTTCACCTACGAGGTGTCCCGCTCGCTGGCCGCCTGCGAGGGGGCGATCCTGGTGGTGGATGCCTCCCAGGGGATCCAGGCCCAGACGCTGTCGAATCTGTTTCTCGCCCTCGATGCCGGTCTCGACATCATTCCGGTGCTCAACAAGATCGACCTGCCGGGGGCGGAGCCGGAGCGCCGGGCCAGGGAGATCATGGACCTGATCGGCGCCAAGCGGGAGGAAATCCTCTCGGTGTCCGCCAAGGAAGGGACCGGAGTCCCCGCGCTGCTGGAAGAGGTTGTCCGCCGGGTTCCGCCGCCGCGGGGCAAGGCGAAAGGCCCGCTCCGAGCGCTGGTCTTCGATTCCTACTTCGACCGGTATCGTGGCGCCATCCCGAGCATCCGCGTCGTGGACGGGATGATCGAGCACGGCACCAGAATCTGCTTCGGATCGCACACCGCGGACGTGTACACCGTCGATGAAGTCGGTTACCTCCAGCTGGGGCAGCGCAAGACCGACAAGCTGGAGGCGGGCGAGGTGGG
>JANOFA010000525.1:0-1321 GCA_031413355.1 Gemmatimonadota bacterium
CCGCCTCTACTTCAAGGACTACGAGTTCCGCTCCCCCTATAACACCTACCTCCACCCCGGGCTGCCGCCCGGTCCAGTGAATTCGCCGGGCATCAAGAGCATCGAAGCGGCACTCTTCCCGGAGCAGGTGCCGTGGCTCTACTTCGTGGCGCTGCCGGATGGCCATCATCGCTTCAGCCGCACGCTGCAGGAACACACCCGCGCCATCGGCGAGATCCGCCGCGCCAGGTCGCTGGCGCGCTAGCCGACGAACTGTGCGGCGTACCGCCGCGCGGCGCCCTCGACGTCCTCGACTCCGAGTATCCCCGAGACCACCGCCACCCCGGCGCCGCCCGCACGCAGCACCAGCGGAATATCCTCCGGCCGGATCCCGCCGATCGCGATGCACGGCAACCCCTCGGCCCGAAGCACCACGGCCCGGAACCCGTCAACCCCGATCGCGTCACCCGCATCGCCCTTGGTCCCCGTCGCCCGCCACGGCCCGACGCCCCAGTAGTCCGCCCCCTCCCCTCGCGCAAGCTCCGCCGCCGTCCCGACCGACGCCCCGATGATCGCCGTCCCGCCGAGTACCCGCCGCGCCAGGCGCACCGGCACATCCTCCGGGCCCAGATGCACACCCACGCCGGCGATCAGCGCGACATCGGGCCGGTCATTCACCAGCACCGGCACCGGGAGTTCGGCGCGCAGCGCCTGCGCCAGCGCGAGGACCTCCCGCGCGCCGGCCTGCTTCAGTCGAAGCTGAACCGCCGTGACGCCACCCCGTACCGCGGCCCGGGCCAGTCCGATGAGGTCACGGCCGGCCACCAGCCGGTCGTCGGTGACGAGCATGAGGCGGAGGTGTGCGGCTAGATTATCCGGCATGCGAGACACCGACTCCTTCCGGCTGCAGGGCATTCGCGGGGCGACGACGGTCGAGGCCAACGACGCCCAGCAGATTCTTGAGGCGACCGACGAGTTGCTGCGCCAGCTGCATGAAGCCAACAACCTCGAGCCCGACGATATCGTCAGCGCCATGTTCACCATGACCAGCGACCTGAACGCCGCCTTCCCCGCGCGGGCCGCCGAAGTCTACGGCTGGAATATCGTCGCCATCCTGCATTCCACCGAAATCCCCGTCCCCGGTTCCCTGTCGCGTTGCATCCGGCTCCTGGTCCACGCCTACACTCGCCGCACCCGCGAGGAGATCCGCCATATCTATCTCCGCGGGGCGACGGTGCTGCGCCCCGACCGGGTGGTGGACCGGAAATGCGCGAGGTCGGGGGTCGGCTGCCCGACCACCTTGGCCGCTTCGTCCCAGCGCCGGACGCGCATCGCGTCCAGG
>JANOFA010000526.1:0-1020 GCA_031413355.1 Gemmatimonadota bacterium
TGCTCGATGGCGATGGCGGGAGGAATGCCCTCGATCTATGCCGCATCCGCCTCGATCTATGGCTCCCGCGGCTCCAACGGCGTGGTGCTCATCACCACCAAGCGGGGCCGGGCCGGCGAGAGCAGCATCTCCTTCAACAGCTACTACGGTACGCAAAAGGCCTCCAAGCAGATCGACCTGCTGAGCGGACCGGAGTATTTGGAGTACATGCGGGAAGGTGCCCTCAACGACGGCTATGATCCCGACGACTACTTCCCGACCACGGGGGCGAACACCGACTGGCAGGGCGCAGTGTTCCGCAACGCGCCGATCAGCAGCTCCGAGCTCTCCGCTCAGGGCGGCACCGAGCGGATCCGGTACCGTGCGTCCGGCACGATGTTCAACCAGCGCGGTATCGTGCTGGCGTCGGGCTATCGCCGCATCGGCGGCCGGGTGAACCTCGACTTCCAGGCCTCACCGCGGTTGTCTATCCAGACCAGCCTGGCGCTCTCGGGGGAGCGGAACGAACGGGTCGAAGCCGACGATAACCTCTTCGGGATCGTCGGCAATGCCATCGCGCACGAACCCTACTTCCCCATCCGGCAGCCGGGCGGGGCGTACAGCAATACCGCCGACGGCATGGCCTATGTGAACGCCGTCGATCTCGCGGAGCATGACAACGCCCGGGCAGTGACGAACACCGTGCTCGCCAACATCGAGGCGCGCTACGATCTGGGCCGCGGGCTGCAGCGCACCGGACGCGTCGGCGTCGACTTCTACAACCTGGCCGAGACGCAGTACAATTCGCCGCTGGTGCCCGGATCGCCGGGCGCCCAGTATGGCGGCGTTGCGAAGCGGGGCTACTCCAACGGCCAGCGCTATGTCTTCGACGGCTTCCTCAATTACGACCGCTCCTTCAACACCCGGCACGCGCTCAACCTCACCGCCGGCACGAGCGTGGAGCGGAATAGCACCGACAACAACTTCGTCCGGGGCGAGACGTTGACCGACGAGAAGCTGCAGCAGGTCAGCAACGCCGCC
>JANOFA010000527.1:0-1203 GCA_031413355.1 Gemmatimonadota bacterium
GGGTCACGCACGACATTGGGAACGTCCAGCGATTTCGGTGGAGCTTGCGCAGGTTTGGCTGCTGCAGCACCTCCGGCAGGGGGCGCCTGGCCACAGCCCACCACGAACGAGAGCAGCAGGACCAGTGCTGCGGCGTCGGCACGAGCCGAACGACGTGAGCGATGAGAGCCAGTCATGAGCCACCATTGTGTGTGGGAGGGCGGAGAGACCTTAAATCACATCTCGTGATGAGAATATGGCAATCTCATGGCTGACGCAAGATCGGTCGTGGTGCGCCGATGGTTGCTGCGGGAGCCACCTCTTCGCAATTCAGCCCGCTCGCACCACCTCGCCGAGCGCGGCCATCGCATCGAGGAGCTGGCGATCGGTGAGATAGGGCGCCGGCCCGAACCGCAACACCTCGCCGCGTGCGTCCACCATGACTCCACGGGCGTGAAGCCCGGAGGCCAGCCGTCCCGCCTGCGGTGAGCGGAGTGCCAGGAATCCGGCGATCTCCGTGAGCGCAGTGCTCCGGTCACGGTCGATGCGGCTGGAGTCGAGATCAAGGGCATCGAATCCTCCGGCGAGGACTCCGATCTGATGCTGGCTTATTTCGCGTAGCAGCGCTGGGGTCAGGGTGGTCTCGGCGAAGAAGTCGAATACCCGCGCCGCGCGGTAGTGACTCGCCGGATCATAGGTGGCGCCGGCGAACCGGTCGCCTCTGGTCCCATAGGTGGTGCGGACCTCCCGCTCACTCGACGCGAGCGCGGTGAACTCGCTGAACCAGCCAGTGTTGACCGGTCGCAATGAGCAATCGGGGGGAATCCGCATGAAGCAGTTGCCCTCGCCCAACTGGCAGTACTTGTAGCCCCCGCCCACGACGAACGCATCCGGCAGGTCCTCCGCCGCAATCGACCAGGGCACCACGTTAAGTGCATGATAGGTATCCACCAGCAGCGCCGCATCGTGACGCCGGCAACTGGCGGCAACCTGCCCTAGGCCGTGCGCAATTCGTCCTGAGTCGAAGAAGACCGCCGACACCAGCACCAGCGCCGTGCGATCATTCACCGCTTGCGCGAGTCGAGCCGCGACTGTCTCCAGCGGCGCCTCCGCGACCCGCACCACTTCGATGCCCTCCTCTTCCAGGCGATCCAGTTGCCGGCGGATGGTGTGGAATTCGCCGTCAGTTGTAACCAGCCGGGGCCGGCGCTCAAGCGGCAGCGC
>JANOFA010000528.1:0-2195 GCA_031413355.1 Gemmatimonadota bacterium
CGGCAGCTTGCGGCGAAACTGGCGCCGGAGATACTCCCGCAGCTTGCGGACGTTGCGGCGGACGTCATGATCATCGCCGAGATGCAGTTCGGTCAGGCGGACGGCGCCGAAAGGAAGGGAGAGACTCTCCTCGATCACGCCGTCGACCGCGCTGATGAGCTCCAGACTGCCCCCGCCGATATCGGCGACGACGGTGCGGCCGCCTTCCAGCGGGAAATGATGGGAGACGGAACGGTAGGACAGCGCCGCCTCGGTCGCGGCGTCGATGATGCGCAGGTCGAGGCCGACCTCGTCCTTGATCCGGCGCACGAAGTCGGGCCCGTTGGTCGCTTCACGTACCGCGGCGGTGGCAACGGCGGAGATCCGGCTCACGCCGCGGCGCTCGCAGACACCCTGCATCCGTTTGAGGGCGGCGACAGCCCGCTCGATCGCTGCGCCGTCGAGCCTGCCAGTCTGGGCGACCCCCGTGGCCAGGCGCGGCTGCTCCTTCACCTCGTCGATGACGGTGAGCCCCGAGGCCATTCCGTACTCCGCCACCAGCAGGCGAATGGAGTTGGAGCCGACATCGATGGCGGCGAGGCGCTCGCGCCGTTCGGGCAGGGGGATCACGCTCATGCGGCTGGTGGGCTCCGGTGCTGGCCCGACTTCCGGTCGTCGCCCCGGTCCTCGGCGTGGTGCTTGATGGACTTCCCCTCGACCAGAAAGACTACATCCTCGGCCACGTTCGTCGCCAGATCCGCGATCCGCTCGAGGTTCCGGCTGACGAGGAAGAGTTCCATCCCTGCGCCGATCATGTGCGGGTCCTCCATCATGTGCGTGAGGAGGATGCGGAAGACCGAGCGGTGCAGATTGTCGACCTTGTCATCCCGCAGGCAGATTTCGCGCGCTTCGGTGGCATCGCCGCGGATGAAGGCTTCGAGGGAATCGGAAAGCATCTCCCGCGCCAGGCGGGCCATCTCGATGATCTCCGGCTCCGGCGTGATCGGCCGGGCCTGCGCCAGCCGCTCGGCCGACTGAGCGATGTTCACCGCGTGATCGCCGACCCGCTCGAGATCGTTGGCGATCTTCAGCGCCGAGGTGAGCATGCGCAGGTCGCGGGCCATCGGCTGCTGCAGGGCGAGGAGGTTGATGCAGGTCTCCTCGACTTCCATTTCCATGGCATCGATGACGCGGTCGCCGGCAATGACGCTGCGTGCCTTGGCGGCGTCACGCTCCAGCAGCGCCTCCACCGCGAGCCCAAGCGCCGCCTCGGCCTCGCCTGACATCGTCAGCAGGCGGACCTTTACGTCGTTCAGCTCATCGTGAAAATGCCGGTGCATGTCGAGGCTCATCCGAATCTCCCGGTAATGTATGCTTCCGTCCGCTCGTTCGCCGGGGTGGTGAACACCCGTTCGGTCTCGCCGTATTCGATCATCTCGCCGCGGTCGAAGAAGGCGGTGAAATCGCTCACCCGCGCCGCCTGCTGCATGTTGTGCGTGACGATGATGATCGTGTAGTCCTTCTTCAGCTCGAAGATCAGCTCTTCCACCTTCTGGGTCGCGATCGGGTCGAGCGCGGAACAGGGCTCGTCCATCAGCAGCACGTCTGGCTGGTTGCCGAGCGCGCGGGCGATACAGAGCCGCTGCTGCTGTCCGCCGGAGAGCCCGGTCCCGTCGGAGTTCATCCGGTCCTTCACCTCATCCCACAGTGCGGCCCGGCGCAGGCACCGCTCCACCAGGTCGGGGAGGTCGCGCTTCGGCACGAGGCGATTCATCGCCGGTCCGTAGGCGACGTTGTCGTAGATCGACTTGGGGAAGGGATTGGGCCGCTGAAAGACCATTCCCACCCGCTGCCGCAGGGTAACGAGGTCGGTGCCCGGCGCGAAGATCGAAACGCCGTCGAGCAGGATCTCTCCCTCGTAGCGATGGGTCGGAATGAGATCGTGCAGCCGGTTGATCGACCGCAGGAACGTGGACTTGCCGCAGCCCGAAGGTCCGATGATTGCTGTCACCGCCTTGCGCGGGATGTCGAGGTTGATCCCCTTGAGCACGGAGTCGCCGGGTCCGTAGGCAAAGCGGAAGTCACGAGCCACCAGTGCGGTCGTCGTCGGCTCCCGCGGTGTGGCGGAGGCCTTGCGCGGCGTGAGGGTCGTGCGGAGCAGGGGGATCGCCGCGGGCCCGGTCATTCCGGCGGGCATGACCTGGGCGGCGGGCACG
>JANOFA010000529.1:0-4402 GCA_031413355.1 Gemmatimonadota bacterium
GGTCACCTTCCTGATTGTCGGGTCACCGCTGATCGCGCTCAACTCGAAGGTCACCTTCGAGATGTACTTCCTGGCCATTCTCGCCACCAGCCTGCGCTACGATGCGCGCATCTGCATCGTCGTGGGCCTCCTGACCCTTGGTCAGTACGGCGGCCTCTGGGCCTGGGCCGCCACCCACTACAACCTGCACGATCCGAAATATGCCGGCGACGCGGGATCCTACCTGGCCGTGGATCTGTTCACCCGCCTGATCCTGCTGGCGCTCGCCACCATTCTGGCGGTCACGATCGTGCGCCGAGCCCAGCGACTGCTGTACCTCGCATCGCGCGACCGGCTGACGGGGCTGTTCAATCGGGGCCACTTCGATGGGGCACTCGGCGCCGCGATCGACGGCGCCGCACGCGATGGGCAGCCGCTCTCGCTGGCGCTCCTGGATATCGATCACTTCAAGCAGATCAATGACCATCACGGGCATGCCCTGGGCGACCGCGTGCTGTGCCAGGTAGCCGATCGGCTGGTCCGCGCGATGCGGCGGACGGACATCGTCGCGCGCTACGGCGGGGAGGAATTTGTCATTCTGCTGCCCGGGACCATCCGGAATGCCGCGCTGGTGCGGATCGAACTGCTGCGGCGGGAGATCGCCGATACCCCGATTGACCTGAGCGACGGTCAGTCGCTGCGAGTCAATTTCAGCGCGGGCGTCGCGGGGGAGTCCGGAAGATGCGGCAGCCACTACGCCAGCGGCGCTACTGACCTCCGCCGATGCTCGGCTGCTGGCGGCGAAGCGTGCGGGGCGGGGGCGGTGTGTGGGGGACGATTCGCCGGGTTAGAAAATGCATGCATGCGGCCCCTGCACAGGCAGCCCACCACGGGCTGACGGCTATGACCCCAGCCGCTCCAACACCTCTCGCAGCGTCGTTTCACCGCGGTCCCTGGCGTACCAGGTCCGCTTCCCCTTCACGAACTCCTCCTTCACCAGCGCCGGCGGCTTGTGGTCCTTCACCCAGTCACCGAGGGGCGCGGGGTAGGGACCCCAGTGACCACGTTCGCGGAAATCGTTGTCGAGCACGACCACCACCGGAATGGAGCGAGCGCCGTTCGTGAGGTACTGATTCATGAAATCGGGGTGCTGGTCCCGCTGCAGAATGCGGAGCGAGAGACCGGACACTTCTGTGGCCCACTTGGCCAGCACCGGAAGCGTGCTCGCGGTATCGACACACCAGTCCTCTGCGAGCGCCAGCAGCCGCCGCTCCCTCCCCGCCGGGATGGTGATATGGGCCCACTCGGGGACCTGCGCCAGGCGATAGGTGCCAGCCCAGAGGTCATTCTGCTCCTTCGCTTCGGCCACAAAGGCATCGAAGTCGAGCGCCTGGTCCCACAACGTCCTGAAATCCAGAGTCACTGCATGGCCTTATCTGAGAAGTCGGCTCGAAAGGTACCCGTCCCAGCGCGCGCGGCGCAGCCGCGGATTAGATTCTGCCCATGAACCGCCAGCCCCGCCGCGACGGCGACGCCACCCGCGAGCGGCTCCTCACCGCCGGCCTCGCACTGTACACCACGACCGGATTCCTGCGCACCACCACCCCGATGCTCTCGGCCCAGGCCGGTGTCGCCGAAGGCACGATCTACCGCCACTTCTCCAGCAAGGAACACCTGCTCAACGAGGCCTACCGCCGCGCCCAGCGCTGGGCGCTAAGCCTGCTCGACGCCGTCGAGGCCGATCGGGTTCGCCGAGCCCCCGAACGGCTGACCACGCTCGCGCGCCAGATCGTCGACATGGCGGCAACCGATGCTCCGCTGGTCCGGATGTTCTTCGGCGAAGGCCAGGATCCCTTTTTGGACGACACCAGCAAGGCGGTTGCCCGCGAGGTGCTGAACCGGCTCGTGTCGCAGGTGGCGATGGGGAAGTCAGATGGACAGGTGCGGTCCGGGCCGGCGGAGCTGTGGGCCTCGGTGTGGCTGACGATCGTGGGGTTCGTGGCGGAACGGGTGGCGGCCGGCGACTGGACCACCGACAGCCCTCCCGTCGCCATGGCGCTCGAGGCGGCGTGGGATGCGATCGCCGCTCGGCCCCATATACAGTCCGTCAGCGCCTAACTGGGTCCGTCCCGCAACCCGCTGCCGGGGTACATCGTGGCCTGACGGGGATGCTCGAGCGGCGGGTCCCAGGTCAGGGCGCGGGTCCGGCCCCCGCCGAGCGGCCGCACGACGCAGACACCGCCATCCCAGTACGCCACCGAATCCCCGCTCCACCGAAGCGGGCCCGACCCTCCCGCCGCCAGCGGCACCACGCTGCCATCCCCGAGTCGCACGCAGAGGCCTTCGCCGCCGACACAGCGCTCAGCCGCCACCGTCGGTGGTGTGCCCAGCAGCACGACAAAAGCGGATTCGGCTGCGAGCCGGTCCCGGGCCGACACTGGTGCGAATGCGGCCGGTGCCGGAGGAGCCGGGCTGACCAGAACCTGACTGTCCGAGCGCAGGTAGAACCGCGATCCATCCGGCGACCACGCGAGCTGATCGGCCCGGATCCCGGCGGGCAGCTCGACCTGCCGCTCGGCGCCGTTAAGCAGATTCATCACCGAGATGTGCACCGCCGCCGTGTCGCCCGGTGCCCGGCTGCGCACAAAGGCGAGCGAGATGCCGTCGGGGGAGAGCGACGGCAGCCGCTCGTCCACCCGGGTGAAGGTGATCTGCCAGGCCATCCCGCCCCCGGTCGAGGAGGCAAAAAGATCACCTGAACCATCTTCCCCGTCCGCCACCACGACGACGTAGGCCTCCTGCCCCACCTTTACCCGATTCGACAGCGGCGACAGGGTCCCGCGACAGGCGGCAAGCACCAGCAACGCACCAGGCAGGCTGATCCGCCTCACGGCGCCCGCTCGACCGTCGCCTGCAGCAGCCACCAGCCATCGGGATCGACCACCAGGGACTTCGGCGCCTGCTTCCGCGGGAGGCGGACGACGGTCTCTGCTCCAAGGACATCCACCGTCACCGGCGCGCCGTCGATCAGCAGCACGAGACCGGGCAGCCGGTAACTGCCCCACGCGGGGACGTGAGTCTGCCTGAGCGAGACCGTCAGGGTGCCGTGCTCATGCTTCCATGTGACCGCAAACCTGGGATATCCCGGCTGGGTCAGGGCCTGGGTGAAGTACCAGGTGAGATCCTGCCCAGCCGCCGTGGACATGACGTCGGCGAAGTCGGAAGAGAGCGCGGTCGAGTCGCGGTACCTCTCATAGTAGGCCCGGATGCCGGCCTGGAAGGCGGAGTCCCCGATCAGGCCGCGGAGGGAGTGCAGCACCCAGGCACCCTTGGGGTAGTTGTTGCTGTTCAGCAATCCCATGAGATCGGTCGCCGCCATGTCCAGGATCGGCCTTTCCGTCGCCGCCGACTTGAACACGCCCTCCGCCGCGCGAACCATGGTGCGCCGGAAAACGCTGTCGCCGTCGGCGTGACGCACCCAGAGCGCGGAGAAATAGGTGGCGAAGCCTTCGGAGAGCCAGAGGTGGTGCCAGTCGGCCTCCGTGACGGCGTCACCGAACCACTGGTGGGCTATCTCATGGGCGACGGTCGCCTCACTCAGCTTCCCTGTGGCGGTCGCGGTCGCGCTGTAGAAGATCGCGGTCGGGTTCTCCGCGCCGCCAAACATCGTAGTCGACTGCACGTGAGAGAGCCGGGCATACGGAAATGGTCCGATGTACCGGCTCAGGAATTCCACCATGTCGGCCACGCGGCGGAACGGGCCGTTGATCGCGGCGGCGGAATCCTCGGGAAAGGTGACGATGGCCTGGGGCACGCAGCGGAGCTCGCAGGCCACCGCAGACACCGGTGTCGTCGCCAGTCGTGCCGCACCGATGACGATGCCATAGGGCGGGATCGGCTCACGCTGCTCGAAATGCCACACCCTGCGACCGCGGACGAGGGTGTCGATTTTCTGCAGCACTCCGTTCGCCACGACCTGCAGGTGGCCGGCCGCCTCTATGTGAAGCGTCACGGACGCCTTGGCGCTGGGATGATCGTAGAGCGGAATCCAGCCGTGGGCCCGATCGGGCCAGTTGTCGGCGAAGATCGTCCGCCGACCGGTGCTGTCGGTGCGGATGATGAGGCCGTCGCGGACATCACCGTGATAGCGAATCGTGGTGCGCAGTGTGTCGCCGGCAGCCTTGGAGTGCGGGATATGGACACCACCGCCCTGCAGGATGGCATACTCCGCCCGAGCCAGCCGGTTCTCCCCCTTGCCGTCGGTAAGCACCCGGACAACGCGAAAGATGGAATCGAGCTCGAGCTCGAGCGGCCGGGACGATCGCAACAGCCAGGCCGTCGTGAGTGCACCGAGGATGTGGCGACCGGTGTCGGGCAGGACGATCGTGAGATCGTGATGCAGCGGCGTGTGCTGCGGCAGGAT
>JANOFA010000530.1:0-3305 GCA_031413355.1 Gemmatimonadota bacterium
CACCTCACGCCGGATCGGATCGAAACAGGAGACCACAACTGTGTCCGGTGTGTCATCGATGATCACATCGACACCGGTCGCCAGTTCGAAGGCCCGGATGTTCCGCCCTTCCCGACCGATAATCCGGCCCTTCATCTCATCGCTGGGCAGCGTCACCGCCGACACCGTCGACTCCGCCGTATGCTCCGCCGAAATGCGCTGCACAGCGAGCGCGAGGATCTTTTTCGCGTCTTTTTCGGCCGACCGCTTCGCCTGTTCCCTGATATCGCGGCCGAGGGCCTGCGCCGCACTCCGGCTCTCGTCCTCGGCACGCTGCAGTACCTGGGTCCGGGCTTCCTCGCCCGTGAGCCCGGCGACGCGTTCCAACTTCTGACGCTGCTCCCCGATCAGCCGTTCGATCTCGGCCTCCCGGGTACCGAGGCCCCGCTCACGCTGGTCCAGTTGTCCCGTCCGCGTGGTGAATCCATCCTCCTGTTTGCGGACCTCCTCCAGCTTCCGTTCGACCGAACGCTCCCGTTCCTCCGCCCGTCGCTCCCCGCGCTCCGTCTCCTCCCGGCGGCGCTGTGCCTCCTTGTCCAGCTCTTCCCGAAGTCGGAGGACCTCCAGCTTGCCTTCCAGCACGACCTGGTTGCGGGCCTCGCTGGCCCGCGACGCCGCTTCGGCCGCCTTCGCCGCCGCCTCGGCCGCCTTGGCCGTCGCCGCGGCGATCAGCGCCTGCGCCTCCTGACGTGCGGTTTCGAGCGTGCGCGCCGCGCTGGTGCGCTGCGTGCGGCTGTAGAAGAAGAAGGAGGCGGTGGCGACGACGAGCCCGGCGATGAGCCCCTCGATGAGGAGCAGCGGGAATTGCGGCATGCGATCTATTCTCCAAGGGGCCGGTGCACGGCACCCGTTGTGTGCGGCGGGACGGAGCCCCGCCTGAAATCAGCCCGGAATCCCCTGGGCACCACTCTGGCGCCGACCGCGCTTGGCGGGCGGCAGCAACCGGGCCAGGTCATCGGCCATCGCGGCGAGGCGGGCCGAATGTTCCCGGTCGCCCCGGCGCGCCTGGAACAGCTCGTCGGTGATGGCGAGCGCCGCGAGGATCGCCGCCTTGTGGGTCTCGACCTGCGGGAGCATGTCGCGAATGCGGCGCAGCGCCGCATCGAGATATGCCGCCACTTCCCGGGTGTATTCCGGCGGCAGCTCGGAGCGGACGGTGTAGTCCTCACCCCCGATCGTGACCCGCACGGCCTGTTTGGGCGCGTTCATGCGACGCCTTCTCCCGCTTCCTGCTCCAGAAAGCCGAGCCGCGCGGCGAGCAGCCGCAGCCGCTCGCGCGCGGCATCGAGTCGCTCGCGGAGCGAATGATTCTCCAGTTCCAGGTCCAGGACCCGCTGCCGCGCCTGGACCAGCTCCGGGCCGGCCAGGATGCCGCCCTTGGAGCGGGCCTCGGTCAGCTCGGCTTCCGCCTTCAGCGACCGTCGGCGCCAAGCCGACAGTTCATCACCCACGGACTGGAGCAGGTCGCTCAGGTCCTCAAGGGCGCGCGCGTCAGGACGTTCGTAACCTTGCGTCAAGCTGGTGCTCCAGTGCCTTGAGGGCGCGCCCGACCGCGGCGTCGACTTCTTCGTCGCGGATCGTGCGATCCGGTGCGCGGAAGGTCAGGCGGAACTGCACCGCGCGGCGCGCGGGCCCGAGCGCCTCAGCGCGAAACTCACTCGCCACTTCCACCGATTCGAGCAGCGGGCCGCCGGATTGCCGCAGCACCCGCGAGACGGCCTCCGCGGTGGTCAGTCCGCCGAGAACGAGATTGAGGTCCCGCCACGACGACGGTGTCCCGGCCAGCGGAGCAAAGCGATGCGCGGCGCGGGGTTGAGCCGATAGCTCGAGCTCGAACCCGAATACCGGCACTGCCCAGGCGGGTGGAACCACATCCAGGCGGTGAGCCCCGCCAATGTCCTGCCCCACCACATTTCTGGCCCGCCAGCCAACCCCGTCAACATGCAACGTGGCTGTCGGATTTGCCAGAGCGACCACCGCCTCGAACAGGCCGCGGAGATCCCAGAGGTCGGTGTCGGCCGGTCGGCCACCGTCGCTCCAGTGCGCCGGAGCGCGTGCGCCGGTGAGGACACCGGCTACCCGCACCGATTCCGTGGGCCGTTCGCCTGAGCCCCGGGCGCGGAAGACCGTGCCGATCTCGAACAGGCGCACCTCCCGCACCTGCCGGGACCAGTTGGTCTCGACCGCGCGCACCAGGCCCGGCAGCAGCGACTGGCGCAGCCAGGCCTCTTCGGCCGACAGCGGGTTGAGCAGCTTCACGCTGTCGCTCCCCTCGCTCGGACCCAGCGGGAGCGACTGCGCCTCATAGAGGCCGAGCCCGGCGAGGCCGTTGCGGACCAGGGTGATCGCGCGGTCGAGCGGAGCCTCTCCCACCTGGCCCACCCGAAACGGCCGGAGGTCGGTGGGGAAGGTGTCGAAGCCGTGCAGCCGCGCGATCTCCTCGATGAGGTCGATCTCCAGCAGCAGGTCGGGCCGCCAGCCGGGCACATCCACCGCCAGGCGGGCATCGTCCGGCTTGTGCAACACCGTGCAGCCGATCGCGACCAGATATTTCTCGATGGCGGCGAGCGTGACGACGGCGCCCAGCACCTGCGACACCCGCGCAAGGCGGAGGAATATGCGCGGCGGATGAGTCGGCGACGGCCAGACATCGACCGCATCCTCGAAGCGACCGCCAGCGACCGCCAGGATGAGCGCGATGCCGCGGCGCAGCGCCTCGGGCAGGCCCCAGAGATCGACTCCCCGCTCGAAGCGATGGCTCGCATCGGTGGAGAGCCCAAGGGAACCGCGGGTCCGGCGGATACGGCGGGGTTCGAACCAGGCGCACTCGAGCAGGATGTCCGTGGTGCTGTCGCTCACCTCGGCGCTGGCCGCCCCCATCACGCCACCCACACCGACGGCGCCGCCGCCGTCGGCGATCACGGTCATCTCGGGCGACAGGGTCCGCGCCACACCATCCAGAGTGACGATCGCCTCACCCTGCCGGGCGCGGCGGGCCAGCAGCTCTCCGCCGCGCAGGCGCGCCATGTCGTAGGCGTGGGTCGGGTGATTGAGCTCCAGCAACACGTAATTGCTCGCGTCGACCACATTATTGATGCTGCGGACCCCGGCAGCCTTCAATCGGTCGGAGAGCCATGCAGGCGACGGCGCAATCTTCACCCCGCGGATGACCGCCGCGGTGAAACGACGGCAGCCGTCGGCATCATCGGTGCCGACGGTTACACCACCCACCTGCGCGCGGTGATCCTCCACCCGGCGCAGCGTGC
>JANOFA010000531.1:0-6854 GCA_031413355.1 Gemmatimonadota bacterium
CGCACCTGCATCAGCACGGCCAACACGCGCGGGTCAAGCACGTCCCAGGGACGGACCTGCTGTTCAACCATCGCGTGGCGGGCCTGCTGGAAATCAAGGGACATGGCGAACGCATCCTGGCGGTACAAGACCTGCCCGCTAGAAGATCGTGAAATCCTGGCGCCCGCGGGGGCGGAACTGCCACGGGGTGCCGCCGGTGGCGGGGACGAGAATTCCCTCCCCGGACAGGGAGTCGCCCACCACGAAGATCGCCGGGCCGATCTGCAGGACGCTGTCCACCACCATCTGGAGCGGCCCGGAGCCGTCGTCCAGGACGACGGTGAGGTCGCCGTTGGCGCTGGCGGTCGACAGGATTTCCGCGCCCACGATCGAGACGACATCGGCATCGCGCACGCCGCCGGCGGCTGTCGCGGCGACTGCGGTGGTGACGGTGTCGCCCACCGGCGGCAGGCCGGGATTCAGCAGCGAGACCGCTGCGAGGCCCAGCACCTTCTGCCCGTTGCGCACCCCGATCGTGGCCAGAACCCGAACCGTGTCTCCCGGCAGGGTGAAGTTGCCGACCACGACGGTGACCCCGGTGAGGAGCACGGCGCCGGTGGAGTCGCGCAGCGCGCCGATGGTATCCCGGCTCGACTGCGGGCCGGCCAGCACCAGGCCACGCACCAGCACCCGGCTGCCGATCGGGAGTGCCCGGGCCGAGTCGACGGTCTGGGGCGGAAAGGTCAGCAGCGCAATGATGCTGCCCGGGTTGCCGCTGGGGAAGACCGTGACCGCCAGCGGGGTCAGCAGCGTTTCCAGCGAATCTCCGAGGACGGCCGCCTCTACCTCGACGGCGTAGGGCCCGGTGGGGATGGTGAGGAACGCCACCCGGCCCGAGGCGTCGGTGGTGTCGCTGGCGAGGGTGTCGGGGCCACCCGGGATCTTCAGGAAGACGCGGACGCCGGCGAGCGTGGAATCGGGGCCCGACGGCAGGCCATTCTGATCGCGATCGTACAGCACCGTCGCGGTGAACCCGACCCCGGGCCGACCCCGGATGCCGAGGTTCTCGCCGGCGTTGCCACAGCCGGTAAGCGCCGTGCTCGCCAGGGCGAGCCACAGAGTGGGGCGAACCAGCGGCGGACGAAAGGGGGGCATGACGACCTCGATCAGTAGGCGACCCGGAGCCCAAGGCGCAGGATCCGGGGTTCGGTGCGGCGCGACAGCAGTGTGCCGAACCGGGGGTTGGCGATGAGCGGCAGCGTGACGTTGCCGAGGCCATCGGTCACCAGGGTGCCGGCGGGGTCGATCAGGACGAGAGCGTGGTCGACCAGCCCGCTCGCTGTGGAGGCGAGGTTGAAAATGTCGGCCACCAGCTCCAGTCGCCCACCGAGGGACCGGACCGGGAGCCCGACGGCGACGTTGAGGTCGAGGGCGTGATTGGCCGGCTCGCGGCAGCTGTTGCGATCGACGAACAGACCGACCTGACTCTTGATGCAGCTGTGCTGGTTGATCAGCGCCTGCAGCCCGGTGATGGCGGCATCCACGAAGGCGGGGTCGTTGCGGCCGGAACCATCGGCGTTGACATCGACCCCGGCCCTGAAGCCGGGGGTGAAGGGAAAGCCGGACCGGTAGCGGTACCGTGTCGCGACGGTCACCGGCAGATGCCCCGCACCCTTCCACGAGAGGAGCAGTGAGCCCCGGTGTGGCAGGTCGTAGTCCGAGCGACCCTCGACCCATTCGCGTCCCGGGGCGTCGGTGGGGAAGGGCGACAGTTCATCGGCGGGATCCCCGGTCCAGCTCTGCAGCGTGTTGTCGCGGGTGCGGCTCCAGAGATAGGCGGCGGAGAACCCGATCCCGGTCGTCGGTTCCCGAGTGAAGGCCACCCCGGCCTGGAGGTAGTCGGAGAAACCGGTGGACGCCATCGCCGAGACGAGATCGTAGCCGGGGATGCGGCGGTTCGAGCCGGGATCGGTGGTGATGAGGCCGCCCCGCTGTTGCAGCACACCGTACACATCCCGGCCTTCCTGGGTCCGTCCCGCAGCGGCGGAGAGGAGATTCAGGTCCTCCCGGCGGAGCAGGTAATCGGTGTGGTGATAGCCACCGGTGACGCGGAGGTGGATAGAGCCCGGGAGGCCGCGCTCGATCTGCAGATCGACCTTCCGGGTCCGCGGATTCCGGTACCTGCCCAACGGATCGAACAGGGTGATGACCTGACCGGCATCGGGCGCGGCCGCGGTGTCCGGCAACGCCGGCCATCCGGTGTAATTCCCCAGGCCCCGCCGGGCGCGGAGCCTGCCGCTGGCGAGGATGGCCTCGGCAAACCGGGTCGGGTCCAGTTGGCCATAGTGCCAGCCAAGCCCTCCGGTGAAGGACCACGCCTGATGTCCCCGGCCGGTCAGGACCACGCCAAGATGGGGAGCGATGTTGCCGTTGTCGTCCGGGACCCGGGAATTGGGCAAGCCGAAAAGCGCCGCCACCTGCTGATTGGGAGGAATGGCCGGCGGCCGACCCGTCGGGAAGCGTTGCCGTTCGTAGCGCAAACCGGTGACCACGGCGAGCGTGGGGCTGAGCTGCCACGACGCCTGGCCGAACATCGCGAACTCCTTGGTGGTGAATTCGGCCTTCGTCGTCGGCGACTCGGCGATATAGAAGCTCCCGCTCCCCGCCCCGAAATCATCCAGCGTCCCGAAATTGAAGATGCCGCGACTGCCGAACAGATAGTCCTGGCTCCACTTGGATTTGGAGAAATTGAGACCCAGTTTGAAGCGGTTCTGCCGGGCGCTTCCGCTGGCAAACTCGACGGTCTCGCTCACATCGAAAACATTGCGCTTGAACTGGGCGGGAGCAGCGGGACTGATCCCGATCCCGGCGCCGAGGCTCGGCAGATAGGTCGTGACAAGCCCGCCGGAGGCATCCCAGTCGCGCCGGGTGGTCCGATAGCCGAGCCGCAGCTCGTTACCGGTCCCTCCGCCCAGCGCCGCGATCCAGCTCAGGCTGCCGGTGAAATCACGCGACTCGAGACTGCCACCGCTGGACGTCAGCACGTCATGGCCGAGCTCGGGCCTCCGTTCCCGGTAGCGGGCCATGTCCGAGCGGAGCACGAATGAGTGGGTCGGGTAGGGCCGGAAATCGAGCCGGACACCACCGGCCCCGCCCCGAGTCGAGCGCACCAGCGGCTGGGTGAAGCCGGTGACGTTCTGGCCGAAGCTGTCGGCCGCGACGGTGGCGATGCCCTGACTGAGGGGGACAGCCGCGCCGCCAAAACTCGCGCTATCGGCTTCCCACGGCCGGCCGCCGGGCAACTCCAGCTCCTGATAGTGGAATCCGGCGAGAAAGTCCGCCCGGTCCTTGATCAGCGTGCCGGACACCACGGTACCCGCCAGGATCGAGGTGAGCGAGGAGTCGCCCGGGTTTTCCGCGCCCCGCATGCCGGGTTTGCCGCTGACGTAGACAAAGGGCTCGAAGCGGAACAGGCTGGAACCGCGGCGGGTCACTGCCGAGACCACCCCGCCGTTTCCGCCGTCCCACGCCGCATCGACCGCGTGGGGTACGAGCTGCGGCGGAAGCATGAGGTACGTCGGCGGCGACGGAGCGCCGGCGGGGGCGGGCCAGACGCCGGGATGCCGCATCCAGGTGGCGGGCAATCCATCGATCATCAAGCGCGTGCCGGACTGCGGCAACCCGCCGATCATATCTCCAAAGCCCCATCCCTGGGTTCGCGGCGCGGCCACGAGGACGCTGTTGCGGCCCGCATCGGTGAAGTCGGTCCGGGGGGCGAAGGATGTCGGAAGCGCGGCCCGCCCCAGCTCACCGATCAGCGGGGACAGCGGGACGATGACCTGGTCGGCGATCTCGACTTCCTCGACCGCGGCAATGGGTGGCGGGCGGCGGACCACCCGCACGCGGACCTTCGTCAGCGAGGCCGCCACGACCACGATGCCCCGCTGGCGCAGCGGCGCGAAGCCGCTCTTTTCCACCCGCAGGGAATACCGCCCCGGCGCCAGCGCCGGCACATTGACCCGACCATGCAGGTCGGAGCGCAGCTGCAGCAGTGTCGCGCCGGAGGCGTCCTCCAGCGACACCACTGCGTTGGGCACCGGGTCATCGGCGCCGAGGATGATCTCTCCGGCGAGCCCGCCCTCGGTCATACTCTGGGCCGCAAGTGGCCGGCACAGGAGCAGCAGGCCGAGCGCCCACGCCGTGGTGTAGACGCACCGGCGGCGGGACCCGCCCAGGGGAGCAACCATGGATGTTCCGGAGGAGTGGGGAAAAACGGTCACTATCTCAGTGTAGATAGTGCAGTTATGATGCCACCCGCGCAAGCGGTTCGCAGGCTGTCTCTAATGAAACAGGAGTGTGGCATTGAGACAACGAAGCTGGTGGGGCGTTGCCCTCACCGGGGTGGCGGTGCTCCTGATCGCCTGGTTCACGCTGCGGCCGTCGCCCGAGGACATCCACAAGGTCGCGCAGACCGACTTCCTCTGCCTCTACCCCTGCGGTGACCAGGCGCTGCGTGACGCGGTGCTGAATATCGTGCTGTTCGTCCCGCTGGGCCTCGGGCTCGCCCTGTGGCTGCCCGGCTGGGCGGCCCTCCTGCTCTGCGTCGCGGCCACCATCGGCATCGAATATGTCCAGTGGGGCTGGCTGGCCGGGCGCGACGCCAGCCTGCGGGACTTGCTGACCAACACGATCGGCGGGGGACTGGGGCTGTGGCTGGCGCACGGATGGCGCAAAGTCCTGCTTCCGACCGCGCCGGCCGCCGCGCGGCTCGCGACGAGCGCCGGCCTGGTCTGGCTCGCCGTTGTCGGGCTCACGGCGGTTGCCGTCCAGCCCTCCCTGCCCGACACCACCTGGTGGGGACAGTGGGCGCCCCAGCTCGGCCAGTTCGAATTGTGGCGCGGCACGCTGCTCGACGCCGAGGTGAACGGGGTGGCGCTGCCTAACGGACAGGCGGCCTCCACCTCACGTCTTCGCCGCGAGCTCCTCTCGGACCGCGCGATCGTGACGGCACACATTCTGACCGGCCCGCAGCCGACGGAAACGGCCCCGATCGTCAGCAGCTTCGACGGTGAACAGCGGGAGATCTTCGTGCTGGGACAACGGGGCACCGACCTGGTATTCAGCATCCGGACCGGATTGCTGGCCGCCGGGCTGCGGGGCCCGCTGCTGCGCTTTCCCGACGCGCTCGCGCTGCCGCCCGGCGAGCCGGTGACGGTGAGCGGCGGTATCGCCGGCCGCGGCTGGCGCCTGCAGGTCACGACCGCGACGGCGACCGCCACCTGGCACACCCGCTGGAGCGCCGGGCTGCTGTGGACCGGCTTCCTGCCGTTCACCTATGTGATGGGCGCCGACACCGCGCCGCTGAATGCCCTCTGGCTCGGATTGCTGCTGCTGCCCGCGGGGTACTGGATGGGTTGCGCCACCGACCGCCGCCGCGCCATGCTCTGGCAGGTGCTGATCGTGGTCCTCGGGCTGGGCCTCCTCGCGCCGCTGGCCGGACTGAGTTTCAGCCCGGCGCTGGAGTGGCTGGGCAGTCTGGCCGGGGGAGCGGCGGGGCTGCTGGCCGGAGCGCCCAGCGCCTCGCGCCGGCCGGCGATCAATGCGCGATCGGTCCCCGTCGCGCCGCCTTCAACCTAGCCCCCTCCCATGGCCCTCCCATTCCGCCGTCGCATTCTCCTGGCGCTGATCGCCCTCGGCACGCTGCCGGCGACAGTAGCGGTCATCGGCTGGGCGCTGGCGGTCCGGCCCTCCGCCAACTCCGCCAGCGTCTCCCGGGAGGCGGTCGAGAGCGTCGCCGGCACCGGGCGGGTGCTGGTGCAGACGGTCGATTCCAGCCGGCTCTCCACCGCGGAGCGCCGCGCACTCGCGGCCCATGTCCGCACACTGAACGACGCGCTCAGCCGGGCCCAGCGGCAGGAAACCATCTCCACGCTCTACTCCGGCGGGCTCGCCGCGATCATCCTGGCGCTCGGCGCACTGGCGCTCTACCTGTCGGTGCGGGTCGGCGATCACCTCGCCCGGCAACTCAGCCGGCCGATCGACGAACTGGTGGGCTGGGCCGGGCGGATCCAGCGGGAGGAACCGCTGCCGCCTGACGAGGGCGAGGGCGGGGCGCCGGAATTCGCCGCCCTGCGACTCGCGCTGCGGGAGATGGCGACGGGCCTGACCGAAGCGCGGGCCCGCCAGATCGAAGCCGAGCGGCTGGCCGCCTTCCGCGAGGTCGCCCGGCGGGTGGCGCACGAGATGAAGAATCCGCTCACCCCAATCCGCTTCGCCGTGGCCCAGCTCAGCCGCACGGCGCAACCGGAACAGCAGGAATCGCTCGAGGTGCTGCAGGCGGAGTCGGACCGGCTGGAGCAGCTGGCGCGGGAATTCACCGAGATGGGCCGGCTCCCCGAGGGTCCGGCGGCGGATGTCGACCTGGGCGAACTGCTCAGCGAACTCGGCCGGACCACCCTGCCACCGTTGATGACCGCGACGTACGACATCGACCCGGCCACACCGCAGATCAGCGGGCACTACGAACCACTGCGCCGCGCCGTGAGCAACCTCATCCGCAACGCCGTCGAGGCGTGCGGCGGACAGGGCGCACTCGAACTCGGCTGCCGGCCACTGGGGAAGAACGGCGCGGAGCTGCGGGTGGTCGATCATGGACCGGGAGTACCGGCGGAGCTTCGCGACCGGGTGTTCGAGCCGTACGTCACCGAAAAACATGGCGGCACCGGACTCGGCCTGGCTTCAACGTGCGCGCCGGCGGCGGCGTGCTCAACACCGGCGGCCCGTTCAGCGCCGGTACCGAGACCATCGTCGGAACCGGCGGCCTGACCGAGATCACGCAGAGCGCGCCGAAGAAGACCGACCTCCTCAACCAGGTC
>JANOFA010000532.1:0-3866 GCA_031413355.1 Gemmatimonadota bacterium
TAGATATCTAGTTAGCCCGACCACGGAAGTCGTGGCGGAGGGTCCGGTGAAAGCTAAGCGGGACAGGCCACGGCGGTAAGCGTGGCGGTCAGAGGATGTCCCACCAGCTGCGGTCGACGTCGACGCTGACGCCGACATCGCCGTCACGGAGCCCGACACCGACCTCCGCGTGCAACAGGTGGTGGAACAGCTGGACCGCCACTCCCGCCACCGGTCGCGCCCCGCGGCTCGGGCCCCACGGCAACCCCGCGATACCACCACCGCTCCAGCCCGCCGCGAGAAAGGGGGCGAGCGTGACGGTCCGCCCGGTCGAGACAAAAGGCCCGAGGGGAAGGGCCGGAAAGGGAAGGTCCACCAAGTACTCGATCCGCCCGAGCGCGACGCGCCGCCCGCCCCAGCGACGGAAGCCTTCACCCGGCAGCGTCCCCCAGCCACCCACGGCAAAGCTGCGGTAGCCCGGCAGTTCGCTGGTACCGAGCCCAGCGGTGCCACTCAGGCGGAGCGCTCCCGGACCGGCCGGTGTGAGCCAGGTCCCATGGATGTCGGCACGGAGATAGTCCCGCGCCCCGGTGCCGGCCTCAAGGTTGAGCTGCAGCTCCGCCGCGGTGGACCGGACCAGTGTCGCCCGCCTCCAGTCAATTGTCAGGCGCCCGATGGAAATGGTGCCGACTCCAAGCGCGGGATTGGGCCGATACGTTCCGCGCGCCGGGCTCGCTTCGGTGACCACCGAGGCCGATCGTTCCACGCCCGCCGTCGCGCTCAGCTGGACCGTGGCGCCGAGGCGCCGCGACACCGAGCCACCCAGGCGATCCAGCAGGACATAGTCACCCAGATCATGCCCGCTCTCCTGCGCGAGCAGGGAATTCACCACGCCCGAGCTGATCGGTCGGTCGGCAAAATCGCTGAGTGACCGCCCGGCCATGAGCCCGATGGTGGTCCGGCCGCGCGCAAGCTCGGTACGCAGTCCGCCGGTGAGGCGGGCATCACTGGTGCCCAGACCGAGACTGGGCCGCAGCGTGAGGCCGGCTGCGGGTGCGAACGAGACGCCGGCGCCGAGCGCGAGCCCCTGCACCCGGTTCACATGGGCGAGGTCGCTGAGCGAGGTGAGGCCGAGCCGGGTGCGGGGCAGCCCGCTCAGGAAACGCCCCTCGGCGAGGCGTTCAACCTCACGCCGCAGATCGCTGATCTCCTGCGGCCCCACTGCCTGCGGCCGGTGGTTGATTGCCGCGGTGAGCGAGCCCTGCCACGCTCCACCGGTATCCGACGGTGCGCGCAGCCCGCCAATGGCAGGGCCGGCGAGGACCGAGGCCGGCACCTCGATGTTGAGGTCGTACTCGCCGATTTCCCAGCGGCCGCGGATGATGGTGCGGGCGGGGAAGTCGAGCCAGGTGAGCCGACGGCGGATCTCGATCTCCTGGCGCCAGGGCAACCACCAGCGGCCCTCCAACCGGGCATTCTCGAGCGAGACGCTCAGGTCCTCCAGTGAGTGATCGAGGTAGGCGCTGGCGGTGAAGCTGAAGCGAAACCGCACCAGATCGGCGCGCTCGACGTCGAGCGAGAGGGTCCCGAGGATGCGCGGCGCACCCGGATCCCGGGGACGGACCTCCACCTCGCGGAGGCGCAGCGTCCCCTCCCGCCCCTCGACCCGCAACGAATCGCCAAGCCGGTAGTCGTACAGGTCGGTCGCGCCGGGCGCGAGCGGGTGGGGCACGTCCCGGACCTCGTCGCCCTCCCCGATGCGGATGGAGTCGCCGAAATTCCCCGTCACGATGGCGACGTGATCGCGATGATAGCTGATGTCGGTGGGAAGCCAGCGCCCGTCGCGCCAGCCTTTGATGACCTGCTTGCTGGTGGACGGGGCACGCCAATACACTTCCACCTGCAGTTCGTCCGCCTTGATCAGCCGGGGCGGTGCCTCGAGGTCCCGGCCCGCCTGTGCCAGGAAGAAGACGAACCCGTGCGCACTGACGTGATAACTTCGGAGCGTTGAATCCGGCTCGGCCGCTTTGCGGGCGAGAATGGCGCGGTGAACCAGGGCCAGAGTGGTCGAGTCGTTCCACTGCTGAGCCACAAGCCGGGAACCGGGAACCGGGAAGGGGAACAGCAGGAATGCGAGTGCCCGGAGCATCACCCGGCCCCTCGCCAACCCATCCCGATCGCACCGCCCCGAGTTCACCATAGTGTCCGTTCCCGGTTCCCCGTTCCCGGTTCCCGTTTCCCGCTTCCCCGTTTCCCCTTCCCTCTGCCCGTGACAATTAGCCTGTACCGCTCCATCCCGGCAACGCTGCTCCTCCTCGCCGCCTGCGGTGGCGGGCGCACCCGGCCGAGCACCACGCCCGATGGTGCGGCCCCGGCGCGGGACGTACCGCTCGACCAGCTCTATGTGCTGGAAATGAGCGGCGTGCCCCCGGAGGATACCACCGTCACGTTCCAGACCGGCGGAAGCCGGAAGATCATCCTGCGGCACGGTCCGCCCGACAACACCGTGTTCGTGGAACTGCACTTCCGCCCTGAGGCGTTTCCCGGTGCGACCCCGCCCGAATCTGTGACGGTGACGGTGCACCCTCGGCCGGGGATCTACGGTGTGGATGTCACGACCACCTCACCGCCCGGGACGGGAAGCACCATCCGCTTCAAGTACCCGGTCCACTTCTCGGCACCGCTCGCGGGCACCACCCAGTATGGCGGTGTGCTCCGGTTTGAGCGGGCACTGGCGATCGCCGCGCTCAAGGAAGCGCGCATCTTCACGCTGATGCCGTCGACCCGGCCCGCCTCGGACAACCTCGAAGCACTATTGGCGGGCACAGGGACGTATCTTGTCGCGGCACCGCGCTAGCCACCCTCCTTCCCCGGCACATGTCCCTCGCTGACTTCCTCGCCCGTGCCCGGCCCGGCATGGTCCCCGTCACCCGCCAGGTGGTGCTGGATGGCGACTCGCCGGTGTCGGCGTTCGCCAAGCTGCACCGCGGTCCCTACGGGTTCCTGCTGGAATCGCTGGAGGGCGGCGAGCGCTGGGCGCGCTATACTTTTCTGTCGACCGACCCGCGCGAGGTGTACCGGTACCGCGGCCGGACGGTGGAGCGGTGGACCGCGCCCGGAGGCTGGAGCACGATCACGACGGACGAGGCCCCGCTGGATCATATGGCGCGCCTGATGCGCCAGTATCCGCCGGTGAGCCTGCCGGGCCTGCCGCGATTCACCGGCGGCGCGGTGGGGTACATCGGCTACGATGTGGTGCGCACCCTTGAGCGGCTGCCCGCCGGTCCGTCCGATGACCGCGACCTGCCCGATGCAATCGTCATGGTGGCCGACACCGTGCTGGTCCTCGACAATCTGTTCAATCGCGCGACCGTGATCGCCAACATCGAGGTCACCGAGGCGCAGTCGACGACGGAGCTCACCAGCCGGTATCACCGGGCGGTCGCCCGGATCGACGACTGGCTCGACCGGCTGCGTGGTCCCTCGCCGCTCCAGCCACTCCTCATCGAGGGTCCGCCGCCGAGCCCCGCCGTCACGTCGCCCTATCCGGAGGCTGCCTACCAGGAGGGCGTGCGCCGGATCCAGGAGCACATTGCGGCGGGCGACACCTTCCAGACGGTGCTCTCCCGCCGCATCGACCTCCCGGCGCCCGACCCGTTCCTCACCTATCGCTACCTGCGCGCACTGAACCCGGCGCCGTACCTCTACTTCCTGCACTGCGACGACCTTCATGTCGTCGGCAGCTCGCCAGAGGTGCTGCTCCGGGTGGAGGACGGCGAGCTGACGCTCCGGCCAATCGCCGGCACCCGCCCGCGCGGCGCCACGCCCGAGGAAGATCAGCAGATGCAGGCGGAGCTGGAGGCGGACCCGAAGGAACGGGCGGAGCA
>JANOFA010000533.1:0-4569 GCA_031413355.1 Gemmatimonadota bacterium
ACCGACCTGCCGGTCCGCACCGTGACCCTGGCCCGGGAAGTCGGCTGTTCGCGGGAACACCTCTCCCGGCAGTTCGGAGCCGGCGGTGCACCGAATCTCAAGCGGGTGATCGACCTCACCCGGATCGCCTGTGCGGCAGGATTGCTCCGCAACCCGGGCTACGACCTCGTCACCGTCGCCCGCATCCTCCGCTTTGCCACCGCCAGTCACCTCAATGTCACGGCGCGCCGGATCGCCGGGGTGTCGGGCCGCGGCCTCTCCGGGCTTGGCCCGCGCGGCGTGCTGGCCAATTTCACCCGTGGCAAGACCCGCAGCCGCATCTGACGTCCCGCTGTCCCCACGGAGAATTGACATGTCGCAGTCGCACTCTGCTCCGAGACTCGGTGATCCGCGGGTGTTCTTCGCCGCCGAACGCACCCTGCTTGCGTGGGTACGCACCGGACTGGCGGCGATAGGGCTGGGCTTCGTGGTCGCCCGATTCTCGCTGTTCCGCCGGCTGCTCGATCCCGCGCTCGCCGCCGAGTCGCCGACCGGTCCGACCGTCCTCATGGGGACCGCCCTGGTGCTGCTCGGCGCATTCTCGTCGGCGGTCGCGGCGTGGCAATTCCATCAATACCTCCGTGTCATTGCCGCCGATGATCGGCCCTCCGCCCATGCCCACTGGCCGGCCCTCTTGCTGTCGGTCGGAATGGCGGTGATCGGCGTGCTGCTGGGGCTCCACCTGATCAGCTGAGGGCGGCGGGCTCGCCACGCCTGCGGGAGGCGGGTAGAATCCCCCGCAATTATTGATCAGACCGGCGCCTGCAGGCGCCGCCAGGGACCCGGTTTTTCCGTGCGGGACCCGGTTGCCATCGATCGGACCTTGTGATAGTTTTCACAAGCTGTGCCGGAACCTCTGTCCTCTCCCCAACTGCGAGTACCATGGCGACCGAATCCATCCTCCGTCCGGGCGAACTGAAGGACGTTCTGCTCCGTGAAATCGAGCAGGCCGATCTGGCCCCGGTGGACGTGAGCGAGGTAGGCACCGTTCTCGAAGTGCGTGACGGCGTTGCCCGGGTCTACGGCCTGATGAAGGCGGTCGCCGGCGAGATGCTGGAGTTCACCGTGGGTGCGACCGGGGAGGTCGTCACCGGGCTGGCGCTGAATCTCGAGGCCGACAACGTCGGCGCCGTCATCCTGGGCGACTACCTGAAGCTGCGCGAGGGCGATGAGGTGCGCTGCACCGGGCGCCTGCTCGAGGTCCCGGTGGGTCCGGCGATGCTGGGTCGGGTGGTGAACGCGCTGGGCCAGCCGGTGGACGGTCGGGGGCCGATCAAGGCGGCGGGCACCCGTCCGGTCGAGATGGTGGCGCCGGGCATCATCGTGCGTCAGCCGGTCAAGGAGCCACTCCAGACGGGCATCAAGGCCATCGACGCCATGATCCCGATCGGCCGGGGC
This sequence comes from Gemmatimonadota bacterium, assembly GCA_031413355.1. GTDB lineage: Bacteria > Gemmatimonadota > Gemmatimonadetes > Gemmatimonadales > GWC2-71-9 > JADJOM01. The sequence continues at coordinate 1,438 of JANOFA010000533.1, forward strand.
CAGCGCGAGCTGATCATCGGCGACCGCGGCACCGGCAAGACGGCCATCGCGATCGACACGATCATCAATCAGAAGGGCAAGGGCGTCGTCTGCGTCTACGTCGCGATCGGGCAGAAGCGCTCGACCGTGGCGACGGTGGTCGAGCGCCTGAAGGAAAGCGGCGCGATGGACTACACCATCGTCGTGATCGCCAGCGCCTCCGAGCCTGCTCCGTTGCAGTATATCGCCCCCTACTCCGGCTGCGCCCTCGCCGAGTACTTCATGTACAACGAGGGTCAGGCGACGTTGTGTGTGTACGACGACCTCTCCAAGCAGGCCGCCGCCTACCGTCAGCTCTCCCTCATTCTCCGCCGCCCGCCGGGTCGTGAAGCCTATCCGGGCGACGTGTTCTACCTGCACAGCCGCCTGCTGGAGCGCGCCGCCAAGCTGTCCGAGAATGCGGACGTGGTGAAGCTCGACAGCCGCATCAAGAAGCCGGGCGGGTCGCTCACCGCACTCCCGATCATCGAGACCCAGGCCGGCGACGTCTCGGCCTATATCCCGACCAATGTCATCTCGATCACCGACGGCCAGATCTTCCTGACCACCGACCTGTTCTACTCCAACGTCCGCCCCGCGGTCGACGCCGGCATCAGTGTGAGCCGGGTCGGCGGCAACGCCCAGATCAAGGCGATGAAATCGGTCGCCGGCCCGCTCCGGCTGGCGCTGGCGCAGTACCGCGAACTCGAGGCCTTTGCCCAGTTCGGCTCCGAGCTGGACGCGGCGACGCAGCGGCAGCTCGCGCGCGGTGCGCGCACGGTGGAGGTGCTGAAGCAGGCGCAGTACGCGCCGATGCCGGTCGAAAAACAGGTCGCCATCATCTACGCGGTGACCAACGGCTTTCTCGATGATGTCGACGTCAAGCACATCCGCCAGTGGGAAAAGGACTTCATCGCCTACCTCGAGGCGGGCCATCCGGCGGTGCTCGAGGGGATCCGGACCAAGAAGGCGCTGGACGACGCGGTGACGGCCGGGCTCAAGGCCGCCATCGCCGCCTTCAAGCCGTTGTTCCGGGCCGCGTAATGGCCAAGGCCTCGCGCGCGCTCCGTGGCCGGATGCGCTCGGTGCAGAACACCCGCAAGATCACCCGGACGATGGAGCTGGTCTCCACCTCCAAGCTGAAGCGGGCCCAGGACCGCGTGGTCGCCGCGCGGCCCTATGCCGCGGCACTCGCCGAGGTCATCGGCGATCTCGTCACGCCGGAGCTGGCGGAGCGGTTTCCGCTCCTGCGCCAGCCGGCGTCGCCGGCCAAGGGGGGTCCCACCCGGGCCGCCGTTCTGCTGGTGACCTCGAACCGGGGGCTCTGTGGCGGATTCAACTCCAACCTGATCAAGGAAGCCCGCCGCCGGCTCACGCAGCTTGAGGCGGACGGTTACCAGGTGGACCTGCACGTGGTCGGCCGCAAGGGGATCGGCTTCTTCCGTTATGTGGGTCGCGCTCTCGCGTCACAGCGGATTGATATCGGTGACAAGCCGACGGCCCAGCATGCCATCGAACTGGTGGGCGGGCTGATCGACGATTTCTCCGCCGGAACGCTGGCGAGCCTCGATGTGGTCTGCGCCAGGTTCAACAGCCCGCTTTCGACCCCGCCCACGACGTTGCGCGTGCTCCCGGTCGCCCCCCCGGTCAAGCGGAAGGGCGGCGTGCAGGCCGACTATATCCTGGCACCGGGCCCGGATGAGATCCTGACGCAGCTGCTGCCGCTGTATGTCCGGAATCAGGTGTATCGCGGCCTGGTCGAGACGGCGGCGGCGGAGCACGGTGCGCGGCGCACGGCGATGAAGAGCGCGACCGACAACGCCGGCGATATCTACGATCTGCTGAAGCGGACGTACAATCGCCAGCGGCAGGCGGCGATCACGCAGGAGATCGCCGAGATCGTCGGCGGCGCGGCGGCGCTAGAGGGTTAGGCTGGTCGGGTTCGTCAGGGTCGCACGGTGCGGCGCCAAGCACGGTCCGCGGCGGAGTAAGGGCCGCATATATGCGGCCCCAACAATACAAGGGACGAGACGATGGCAACCGCTACCGCAACGCAGAACATCGGCAAGGTCATCCAGGTCATCGGACCGGTGCTGGACGTCGAGTTCGAGCCGGAGCACCTCCCGCAGATCTACAACGCGCTGGTCCTCGAGGGCGTCTCCGGCAGCACCAAGATCCGGGTGACGGTCGAGGTGCAGCAGCATATCGGCCAGAACATGGTCCGCGCGGTTGCCATGTCGAGTACCGACGGCGTGACCCGGGGCATGACGGTGGTCGACACCGGGAGCCCGATCACGGCGCCGGTCGGCGATGCTCCGCTGGGCCGCATCCTCAACGTGCTCGGCGAACCGGTGGATGGCGGTGCGGCGATCCCCGACAGCAATCTGCGCTGGCCGATCCACCGTGAGACGCCGAAGTTCACCGACCTCGAGCCCAAGACGACGGTCTTCGAGACCGGGATCAAGGTCATCGACCTGGTGGCGCCGTTCGTGAAGGGCGGCAAGATCGGCCTGTTCGGTGGCGCCGGCGTCGGCAAGACGGTGGTCATCATGGAGCTGATCAACAATGTCGCCAAGGGACACGGCGGCAAGTCGGTGTTCTGCGGAGTGGGGGAGCGTACCCGCGAGGGCAACGACCTCTACGAGGAAATGACGGAGAGCGGCGTCATCAAGAGCTGCGCCCTCATCTACGGCCAGATGAACGAGCCGCCGGGCGCCCGTCTCCGCGTCGGGCTCACCGGGCTGACGGTCGCCGAGTACTTCCGCGACGTCGAGGGCCAGGACGTGCTGCTGTTCATCGACAACATCTTCCGCTTCACCCAGGCCGGCTCGGAAGTCTCCGCCCTCCTTGGCCGGATGCCGAGCGCGGTGGGGTACCAGCCGACGCTGGCGACCGAGATGGGCGACCTGCAGGAGCGGATCACCTCGACGACCAAGGGCTCCATCACGTCGGTGCAGGCCATCTACGTTCCGGCCGACGACCTGACCGACCCGGCCCCGGCGACAGCCTTTGCCCACCTGGATGCGACCGTGGTGCTGTCCCGCGCGATCTCCGAGCTGGGCATCTACCCGGCGGTGGACCCGCTCGACAGCTCCAGCCGCATTCTGGATCCGC
>JANOFA010000534.1:0-11515 GCA_031413355.1 Gemmatimonadota bacterium
GTCATTTGGCAACTTGTTTTTTATTGTGATAAAATGTTTTTGTTTTTTTTAATGCATAATATATTTCACTATTATTTGTTATAGTGGAAGAAACAACTGATGAATTAAGGAAATTTGGGAATGTGATGGCTACATCAAGAAAATTGGAATAAATAATACTGCCATTGTTGTCGGTCGCCGGTGTACCCGCGCCGGTAGGGCTGGCGGTGTAACCCGCCGGGGTCGCGACCGTGACGGTGTAGCTCCCCGCTGATAGGCCGGTAAACAGGTAGTCGCCTGCGCTGCCCGTGGTGGTCGTGGCGCTGGCCGCTCCGCTGAGTGTGACTGTCTGTCCGGGGATGCCTGCTTCGCCGGCATCCTGGATGCCGTTGGCGTTGGTGTCGTTCCAGACAAAGTCGCCGATCTCACCGGTCGGCGGCGGAGGAGGTGCCGTGTTGTGGAAGATCAGGACGACGCCAACTTCCAGGCCGACCTTGATTGCGGCCGTGTTGGTGCCAAGGATCGTGATCTGCGAGATAATGCCGGTGGGATCATTCTGCGCTCCGCGGATACCGACGCCGACGATTGAATCCAGCGTGGCGCCGCTCGGCAGTTCCGTCACGGTCACGTTGTCAGCCGGATTGGCCTGGCTGCTGTAGACCAGCGCACACTGACCATCGGTGAGCGAGAACCCGCCAGCGCTGATGCCATTGACCGTCAGCGAGAAGTCCGCATCTGACCCGACCTTGCAGACGGTGAGTTCACCCTTGACCGGGGTCGGGGTGCCGGTCAACGCTGCCGGGGCGATCGGATTGCTGTCTCCGGCCTCGCTGCAGGCCAGACCTGCGAGCAGGACCGTGCCCAGCAGGGTGATACCTCGGGGGAAATTCCTTGTCATGGACGTCGCTCCGGTGCGAATGGGTCTTGAGGGGAATTCAGGGGGTCGACGACGAAACCGTCGGATCAGGTGCTTCTGCGGCTGGTTGTGCAGGCGGCATGCCGTGGAGGTCACGGTTGTTTGGCATCAGTTGCGACTGGGTCTGGTGGTGCACGATTTCCCTAAACACTTGCAGCAATGACGGTTGCGGGGCTGTCGGTGAGGGGACCGTGAGTCCGGGTGTCCCAGGGCGTGGTCAGCTGTTGCGGCCCGGCGGCGACATGGATGTCGCGCCGCGGCCACTCCCGGAGCGGCTACTGCCAGCGGAACAGCTTGAGGGCACCAAGAAATCCCACCACCAGCCAGGCCAGCAGGACCAGCAGTTGCGAGCCGATCCCGCCGAGCGACGCCCCTTCCAGCATGACGGCCCGCAGGGCATCGACCAGGGCGGTCAGCGGTAGTGCGCGAATGAGGGGTTGGACCGCGTCGGGGAAGCGGGCCGAGGAAAAAAAGACGCCGGACAGCACCCACATCGGCAGCATGATCAGGTTCATGATGCCGGAGGCGCCTTCGACCGTGGCCGGTCGCGCGGCGGCCAGCAGACCGAGCGCTCCGAAGCAGAGTGAGCCAGCGAGGCAGACAAGGAGCACCGTGGTGATTGCTCCCCGGACGGGGACGTCAAAGGCGACGACACCGAAGCCAAGGATGGCGCCGACCTCGACGCCGAGCAGCAGGAGCTGTGCGATCAGAAACGAGGCGAGATAGTCGGAGCGTGCCATCGGAGTGGCAGCGAGACGCTTGAGCAGCTTCTTGCGGCGGGCGTCGACGATGGCAAACCCGGTGCTCCAGATGCCGCTGCCCATCAGGTTCATCGCGATCAGGCCGGGCAGCAGAAAGTCGATGTAGCGCGAGCCGCGCTCGCGCACGATCTCGTTGGTCGGCGCAAGCGCATCCCGGCGACCCGCCGCTCGCTGGATCGCCTGGTCGACGCGCAGTCGGGCGAGGTCGGCCTCGGGCCGGGAATCGTCAAACCGGTAGCGCACGCCCTGGGTATCCGCCACCACGACGAGCGCGACGGTGCCAGTGCGCAGGGCCAGCGCAGCGGCGGTGGAATCGGCGAATGGCACCAGGGTGATTGCCGAGTCACCGCTGAGTCCGGCGCGAAGGCGCGGATCGGCCGGCGTCCACTCCGCCCAGCCGACGCGCGCCGGTTCCGGAGTCTGGTTGCGGAAGGCGATGCCGAGGCCGGCGGCGAGGATGATGGGGAAGCCATAGATCCAGAAGAGCGCCTCCGGCTCGCGGAAGAACTCCTTGAACCGAACGAGCACCAGCGCGCGGAGGGCGGGACGGAACCCGCCGGAGGGTTCAGCCATCGCGCAGGTGCCTGCCGGTCAGTGCCACGAAGACATCCTCGAGGGTGGGCGCGTGGGTGCGGAGTTCCTCGACGGTTGCTCCCGAGAGCCGTAACGCTTCGAGGACCGCGGGGAGTGTCCGGTGCAGCTCCCGGACCTGCAGCCGCAGCGTCTGCTCCTCCACGGCGATTGCCTGCACCCCCTCGACCGCGGCACAGACCGTCCGGGCGGCAGCCGCCTCCGAATGCACCACGCATTCCATTACCTGGTCGGCGCCGAGCGAGGCGATCAGGCCCCGCGGTGTCCCCAGCGCGATGACGCGGCCCTGGTCAACGATCGCGACCCGGTCGCACAACCGTTCGGCCTCGTCCATGTAATGCGTGGTGAGGATGGTCGTGCGGCCCGCCGCTTTGAACCCCTCAATCAGGGCCCAGACCTGGCGGCGCGACTGGGGGTCGAGGCCGGTAGTCGGCTCATCGAGAAAGAGGAGCTCTGGATCGCCGACGAGCGCGCAGGCGAGCGCCAGCCGCTGCTTCTGGCCGCCGGAGAGATGGGCGATACGGGCATCCCGCTTTTCGCTGAGCGACACCTGATCCAGCACGGCGGTCAGGACGGGACCTGCGGGGTAGAAGCTGCGGAAGAGGGTGACGGTCTCGGCGACGGTGAGCTTGTCGCCGAATTGTGTCTCCTGCAGCGACACGCCGATGTGTTCGCGCAGCCAGCGCGCATCCGTCGCCCAGCGCGCATCCGTCGCCCAGCGCCGCCCCAGCACCAGGACCTCCCCGGTGTCAGGCGCGGTCAGCCCCTCGCAGATCTCGATCGTAGTCGTCTTGCCGGCGCCATTCGGCCCGAGCAGGCCGAAGCACTCGCCGGTGATGACGTCGAGATCGAGGCCATTCACTGCCTGGACCGCCCCGTACGCCTTGCGCAGGCCTGCGAGCTGCAGCGCGGGTTTCATCCGTGAGTGACGCTCGCGTCCCGCTGGCATTGCAGCCAGCAACGCAGCAGCTCCTTGGTGGAGTCGAATACCCGGACCTCCGCGTCCACCAGTGCGAGCGCACGCGACACAAGCTTCAGGTCGAGGTGAGGCCGCGCCGGATCCTTGCGATGGAGCGCCCGCGGCGGCGCCCCGACCCGCTGGCGCAGGGCCTCCAGTTCGGCGAGGTCGTTGGTGCTGGACAGGACGTGGGACCAGCCCGGTACCATGAGGTTTTCGCGATCCATGAGCAGCATGGGGGGAAGGGTAGGGGAGGGCGGCAGCGTGCGGTAGGCGGGAACTGCAGGCGGTAGGCGGGAACAGCGGGCGCTGGGCGGTAGGCGCGCGGCGTTGGGGAAAACAGAGTGGCGCGGAGTCTGGTGCACGTTGGCGGTTCCGCCTATCGCCTATCGCCTATCGCCCATCACCCGCCGCCCGCAGTTCCCGCCTACCGCCGTCTCCTGTACTATTCTCCGGTCCTTCCTCGTGGAGTTCACGTGCCTGACGCCCCGACCAGCCAGCTCGATGCCATCCCGCTACCCGCCCTTGCGGGGGAATCGGTGGTTGCCCGGTGGAATGGAATCGAGGTGCTGCGGATCACGAACCGCTGCTCCGAGGCGGAGCGCGTCCTGGCCGATCAGGTGGCGCATCGCGCCATGCGGGATACCCCGTTTCACACCCCGGCCTACACCATCTCCGATCATGAGGCGGACACGTGCGTCTTCCTGGTGCGCGAACAGGGGCTGGCCGTTGGACTCGCCGTCCTGCGGCCCCGGCCCCGCTGGGCCTGGTGGTCATGGGATGACTGGGATGCGGAACGCCGGCCCGGCACCGGTGTGGCTCGGATGACCTCGTGGACCGTGGAGATCATCTGGACTCACTCGTCCGCGCAGGCCCGCGGCCTGGCCCACCGGCTGCTGGAAGTTGCCGCGCAGCAGGTGGATCAGCCGGTGGCATCATTCGGCTGGCGCCGGCCGTTCACCCCGTCAGGCGAAGCGTTTGTGCGGCGGTGTTGTGCGGAGGGGTTCTGGGTGCCGGACTAGGCGATGGGCGATAGGCGCTAGGGAGTAGGCGGTGGCGTACTCCCGGCGCGTGGCTCCTCTCGAATCCCGAACCTCCGGGTCAGCGCTGATCTCCCATCGCCTCGCGCCTCGCGCCTCGCGCCTCGCGCCTCGCGCCCACCGCCCATCGCTTAGAAGAAATTCCGCACCACCGGAATCGTCTCCCGTCTCAGCCACCCCACGATCAGCGATGTCACGAAGACCGTGATCGCCAGTCCGAAGAGCAACCCGCCATCGCCCTGCACCGCAATGCCCAGCTTGGTCAGGTGCGACATGATCGCGCCGCTGATCACGCCGAGCGCCAGTACCGCGCCGAAGCCGGCGGTGGCGGGGATCAGCAGGAGGATGGCGGCGATCAGCTCAACCACTCCGGACCCGATGCGTCCCCATGGCTCGAGCCCCAGCGTGGTGAAGATATAGACCGACTCGGGCGCGCCGGTGAACTTGAAGTACAGGGTCTGCAACAGGATCGCTGCAGCGACGAGCTGGCAGATCCAGCTCATGATGGCCGCGTTCCTCGTCAGCATCCCTGCTTCGGTCTGTGCCAGCATGGGTCATCCTCTCCTGGCCAGGCCCTGCCAGACCATTGGTTAGTGAGCGCGGATCGCGTCGCGGTGCCGACGAACAAGCCGCCACAATTCCCGAAACGGCGTGGGGACCGCACCGCGGGCGACATTTGCCGCCGCAATCTCGAAACAGAGCCGCCACTGCTGGCGCAGCGTCCGGTACGCCGACCCCAGGGTGTTGCCCGGATCGTAGATGCTGGTGGCCTCAGCTGTGGCGCCGTTCAGCTCGACCACCATGAAATCCCTTCCGGCCTGGAAGGCGGCGACATCCGTCGTCCGGATATCGTACCGGCCGAACCAGAAGCCACGGAATCCCTGGCTGAGCTGGTCGATCGCCGCCTCGAGCGCCGGGGTACGGACCCAGCCGCCATCCATGAACGTCGCACCCAGGCAATGAGTTCCCAGCTCCACCAGCGGGACCGTCTCCCCCGCGGCGGGGATCCAGCCGAGTCGGCTGGCGTGCTGCCGCAGATGAAACGGCGCCATGCAGACGGCACGGTCGTCGGCGAGGATCAGCTCTTCGAGTGTGCCGGTTCCGTCGCCGGTCAGGGAGAGGAACCGCTTGTCCGTGATCGAGAAGATTTCCCCTCGGGCCGCACCCGGACGCCGCAGGTAGAACACCCCGAACTCGGCGCCCGGTGCGTAGGCCTGTACGATCGTGTCGCCCGCCGACCGGACCAGGTACCGCTCCACCTCTGCCTCGGAGCGACAGAGCGACACGCCGGAACCGCGCTCCCCGATATCCGGCTTGAGCACGAGCGGCCACTCAGGCGCGTGTCGAGCGCGAAAGGCGAGCGCCCGCCCAAGGCGCTCCACCGGCGCGAGCGCGGCGGGGAGCAGCTCCCACGGCGCGACCCGATCCGGGCTCCCGGACAGACCGGCGAGAATCTGTGCTTTTGACTCGCCGACGAAGCCACCCCCGGGAATGGCGGGATTCACCGCGGTGAACAGCGTGAGACTCCGGTGCTTGAGCCCGAGCCAGAGGATGTAGAGCACGACGGGGGGATAGAACAGCCAGCGAGGCCAGAACTCCCATCGGCTGAGTCGGCGCCAGCGGGAGAGCAGCAGACGCCGGCCGCGCCAGGTCGTGAGCGGGATGAACAGCTTCAGCAGCAGGAAGAGCACCAGCCCCGTGATGCTGAGGTACAGCGTCGCGTGCCGGGTGAAGGCACCGAGGATGCGCTGCACGACTTCCCCGAACGCCGCGGAGATGCCGACGAGGATGGGCGTCCAGACCAGGCAGGCCGCGAAGAAATAGAGCGCGAACTTTCGGAAGCTGGTGCGGAGCATCCCGGCGGCGAAGTAGGTGGGCAGGCGGGTCCCGGGGAGCAGCCGCGTGACGAAAACCAGCGCCGCGCCTTTCCGGGTCACCCACTGCGAGCCCCAGGTGACGGCGTCGGGCGACAGGAACCAGCGGACCGGAGGTCGCTGCAGCACCGCCCGTCCAAAGCTCCGGCCCGCCAGGAAGACGAGCATGTCGCCGCCGAAGATGCCGACGAAGCAGGCGATCGTCCCCGGGAAGAAGCCGAGCGTCCCGCGGGCGATCATCAGCCCGGTCGCGATACAGGTCAGGTCTTCGCTCACCAGCGTCGCCAGCGCCAGCAGCAGCATGACGATGACGAGCGCCACTCCTTCGATCTTCGGGATGGTGCTGGGATCGAACGGCTCGGCGGCACGGGCGAGCCGGTCCGGTCCGGTGTCGCCGTCGCCCGCACCGTCGCGGTGCCCGCTTCGACCCGATCGAGGAACACCGTGATCGCCGCCGCCACGGTGTCCGGCCGGGTGAATGCGCTGAAGTGGTTGCCCTGGTCCATCTGCAGCTCGGCCTGGGGCACCAGCCGCGCATGCTCGCGCGCGACCGCCGGCGCCACGAGCGGATCATGCTCCCCCTGCAGGATCAGCATCGGCCCGGCGTACCGCTCGAGGATGCCCCGGAGCGGCCGCTGGTCGGTGTCGAAAAAATTGCGGGCGTACGCGACCGACAGCACCGCGTCGTCCAGCCAGCCGAAATGCGGCACCGCCTCCCGGAGCAGCCAGAGTCCCGCCAGCTGCAATCCGTGAATTCCATGGTTCAGATGGTAGTCGCCCAGCAGCTCATACTCCTGGGCGCCGATCGCCGAGAGCATCGTGATGGAGCCCACCCGCGCGGGCGCCAGCTGCTCCAGCTGGAGCACGACACCGCCCCCCATGCTGAAGCCCACGAGATGGACTTGGGCAATGTGCAGGCTGTCGAGCAGCTGGAGCAGGTAGCGCGCGTGCGCCGCGACCGAATAGTCGGGCACGTCACGGCTCGAGCCGCCGAAGCCGGGCAGGTCAGGCGCTAGCGTCCAATGGCGAGCAGAGAGACGCTCCGCCAGTGCGGCGACCTCGCCGTTGTCCCCCGGACTGCCGTGTACCAGCAGGACCGGCAGGCGCGCGGCGTCGGCGGAATCGGCGGAATGATCAATCCAGGCCAGCCGGATAGGGCGCGGAAGCTCCCGGCTGTGCGCCACCGCCCGGAGCGAGATCGCCCGCTCATCCGGTCGCGGTGCGCTGTCGTACGGATGCATCCACCGCACCAGATGCGAGGCCAGCAGTGCCGTGAAGTATCCCCACAGCAACCACCGGCGTCGGCGTGGCGCCGGTGGTCCTGGCTCCGGTGTACTCAACGGACTGGCTCGATGGTGGCTGTCCGGCGGGGGATGCTCAGCGCGACCAGCGGGACCTCACGGCACGGCGATGACCCGGTGTGCGACAGCGTCACCTGCCGGGACGTCACGCTGACCCGGCTGTAGCTCTGGGTCTCGGCGTCCGTCCGGTGCATGCAGATGGAGAGCCGACCCCGCTCCGGGAGGTGACTGCGATGGAGCGCCTCGAGTCCCTGCAGTGTCACGGGGACAAGCGAAGCGAATTGTGCGATACGGGACTCGGCCACTTCCGGCTCGCTCACCGCGGAGCTGGTCGCGAGCAGGCCGGGTGCGATAGTCGTGGAGAACAGGAGCCGCCCGCCGTCCCAGCGCGCCAGGTGCGCGTCGGTGTCCGGCGCCACGATGATCAGCGTGAACGGCTGAACCTGGCGGAGGTCGGTGCGCTTGAGTGTGGCGATGGTGTCGGCCGCGGTGGACGAGACGATGAGATCGAGCAGCAGCAGTCCCCGGCTGAGCGGCGCCGCCGGTGCGACGTAACCCTCCACCCGGTAGCGGTTGAGCAGGGAGAGGGTGAGGCCGAAGCTGTTCACGGCGAGCCAGCTGCCGCCAAAATCCCCATCGAGCGGCGCGAGGTACGGCACGCCGCGCTGCTCCCGGACCGCCGGCGGCAGCGCCGGAGCCCGGGTGAATCGTTCGTCACGGTTGCAGCAGAGGGAGTAACCGCCCGGCGTGGGGAGCCAGCTTACCGTGCACATGCCGCATCACGGCGGAGTGCGGCCAGGGTGGACGGGGCGACACCAAATCCGTCGCCGACCTCGACGCCAACCCGCCGGAGCAGCTCCTTCATGAGCGCGTAGTGATGCACGGTGTGGCTGACCAGAAACTGCAGCTCCCGCTTGACAGTGGAGTCACTCCAGTCCGGTTCTTCCGTGTGTCCCGCAACGCTTCGCACCGATACCCGGATCCGCTGCGCTCCGAGCGTGGCGGGGAGCCGTTCCAGGTCGGTGAGGAAGCCGAGGGCGGTCGCCAGCGCGAGGGCCCGATCGGTTTCCAGCGGGACCTGACGGGCGCGCGCGTCGTAATCAATCTCGCCAGCGGCCAGCCCGAAAAAGAAAGCGTGGTAGTGGTCGAAGACGTGGCGGAAGTGGACCCCGACCGCCGAGATACCCGGCGCGGCACCGCCATTGGCGTAGGTGAGATCGTCCAGCAGTCGCAGGGCCGCGACCGCCTGGTCCAGGACGATCAGGTTGCCTTCCACCGCTTCCATGCGCTCGAGCATCGTCACTCCATGACAACGGGTATGAACTGGGCCGACACTGCCTGGTGCAGGCGCGCCGCCAACTGCTTACGATCGGGGTCGGCGATCGGTTCCGCGCCCAGCCGGAGGGTGGCGTCGATCCGGGGGAGCTGCGCCAGTCCGACGAGATGACGTCCGAAGGTCATGTCGCCCCACCAGCACACCGAGAGATGCGCCGGAACCGACCCGGCCGGTGTCCGGTAACTCACGCTCGCGTAGTGCACCGGCGAGCCGGTTGTTGCCGCCCACTCCAGCAGGGCCGGGCGGAAGGGCAGCACTGACTGGCCCGCGGTGCTCGTCGCTTCGGCGAAGATCGTGACACCATCGCCCGCTTCGATCGCGCGGGCAACCTGGTCCAGCACCCGCTTGGTGTCGCGCCGCGTCGTGCGGTCGATGAAGATGGTGTCCAGGGCCCACGCCAGGAAGCCGAAGACCGGCCAGCGCCGCACCTCACGCTTGGCGACAAACCGGGTCGGCAACTTCGCGGTATACACCACGATGTCGAGATACCCCAGATGATTCGACACCAGCAGGAATGGGGGTGCCGGCGCCACGCCCTCCACTCGCGTGTGAACTCCGAGGAGCCAGAGGATGCCGTGGGCGCAGCACCGGACGACGTTGCGCCGGGCGATGCGTTGTCCGTTGGGCCACCAGAACAGGACGATCTGGATCGCCAGTACGGCGCCCATCGTCAGCAGCAGCCAGAGCGCGAGCCCCGTCAGCCGGATGACGGCCCGCAGACCGACCGCCGATGCTTCAGCGGAAGAAGAAGCGATAGCTGTGGTCGTCAAGGGCGGCGATATCCAGGGCCACGAGAAAGTCGATCGTCTTGAACTGCCGGTCGATTGCCGGCGGTCCGAACACCTTGGCGCCGAGCGAGAGATAGCTGGCAAAGAGCGGTGGAATATTGACCTCGCTCGCCGCCACGGCGGCGGGATCCGCTCCGCTGCAGCTCAGCGCGGGCAGCGGTGGGGCGAGCAGCGTGGGATGCACCTGGCCGGCGCGTGCGAGGTGCGCCATGGTGGCCAGTCCGAGCGCCTGGTCCTGCGAGGTCAGCGAGCAGCAGCCGAAGAGATGGCGCTTTTCGTTGTGTATCAGGTACAGCGCCAGCCCGCGCCACAGCAGATTGAGCACCCGGCCGTTGCGATGTCCCTTGGCCACGCAGGCACGGCCCACTTCCACCGCCTGCCGCACGAATTCCTCCGGCAGCCCGCCGAGATCGAATTCGGCCGCCGAGTAGAAGCCGGCACCCGCGGCGGCCATCTCGGAGGTCTGCAGCCGGTAGGTGCCGACCACTTCGCCCGTCGTTTCGCAGCTGATCAGGAGATGGTGAAAGTGCGGATCCAACTCGTCGTGGTCCCGCCCGCTGGCGAACGCGCTGTCCAGCCCCTCGCCCAGTTCCAGATTGAAGACCTGAAACCGAAGCCGCTCGATGGCATCCAGATCCTCGACCGTCCGGGCAAACCGGACGACATAGCGCCCGGCCGTCACTGCCTCCCGGGGCAGTCGTTCCGGGAACGCCGGGTAGGGCGTGCCGAGCTCGCGCCGGGCATAGTCGGTTTCCGCGCCGGCATCCGGCTGGTGGGGGTCCTGCATCGCGGTCATGGCGCCCCTTCATCTCGGGCAGGCAATGAGGGTACAACGTCTCGCGGCCGCCTTTGGTTCCGCGGGAAAATCTTCACTCCGCTGCTGGTCGGCGCTAGGGTAGTGGGGCCGCGAGACCGCTGGCAGTCAGGTCGGGGACGTGATGCAGACGTTACAATTTCGGTCGCCGCCCCACGCCGGTACCGCCGACGGCTCCCCGCCTGCCGGTTTCGGATTACTTTCTGGCCCATGACCTCGCCACACGATGAGTTCATCCAGCAGGTCGCGCACACCCGGGCGAGCTACGCCCTGCCGGTCCAGGCCCACCGCCTGGCCGAAGACTTTACCCACGCGGCCCTCGCGCTGCTCTTCCCCCATTTCGCCGCCTCGGAGAGCGGGGCGGTGGGCGAGGTGCGGGCGGAGCTGGAGCGCCTGCGTGGCCAGCTCGACGGTTTTCTACTGGCCCAGGGCACCCCTCCCGAACATGCGACGCTGATCAGCGCCACGTTCGCCGCGGACCTGCCGGAACTGCACCGCGAGCTCCTGCTCGACGCCCGCGCCACCTGCGAGGCTGATCCGGCGGCAAAGAGTGTCGACGAAGTCCTGCTGGCTTATCCGGGATTCCTCGCCCTTGCCTGCTATCGTATCGCTCACGGCCTCACCCAGCTCGGCGTGAGTCTCCTCCCCCGGCTGATCACCGAGTATGCCCACCGGCAAACGGGGATCGATATCAACCCCGGTGCCCAGATCGGCCGGTCGCTGGCAATCGACCATGGGACCGGCATCGTGATCGGCGAGACCTCCGTCATCGGCGACCGGGTGCGGCTCTACCAGGGCGTCACCCTCGGCGCGCTGAGTGTACGGAAGGATCTCGCCCAGCAGAAACGCCACCCGACCATCGAGGATGATGTCGTGATCTATGCCAACGCCACCATCCTCGGCGGCGAGACCGTCATCGGCGCCGGTAGCGTGATTGGCGGCAACGTCTGGCTTACCCACAGCGTGCCAGCGCGGTCGGTGGTGACGCATGGTGGAACGATTGAGCGGCCACGCTTCTCCAGGTGAGCGAAGCCGCGAAACTCGGCCAGGGCGAGGGCGGCGACGGCCTCCTTGAGGTTGCGGATGCTCTCGTAAGCGGTGCGCAGCACCTTGGCCTGAGCCTCGGCGCGAGCCTTGAGCGCGGGGTCCGCGCCCTT